>JBFHWX010000024.1:0-27623 GCA_041599275.1 Desulfobulbales bacterium
CCCGGCATGGAGTTCGAGGCCCTGCTCTCCCCCGATACCCTGAGCCGCTTCTTTCTCTGCTCGGTGCGGGTGGTCTCCCTGTTCGCCGCCCTGCCCATCTTCGGCAGCCAGCAGACCCCCGACCGGGTCCGCACCGGACTCGGCGTGGCCCTGGCACTGGTGGTCTTTCCGGTGGTGGACCAGCACATCCCGGCCATTCCCATGGAGCCGCTGGTCGTCGGTCTGGCGGTGATCAACGAGGGGCTGCTGGGTTTCCTGATCGGCCTCATGGCCCGCCTCATCTTCACCGCCGTCGAGTTCGGCGGCACCATCATCGGCTACCAGATGGGCTTTGCCGCCGCCAACGTCTTCGACCCCCAGAGCCAGCGCCAGACCTCGCTGATGAGCCAGTTCCAGAACGTCATCGCCATCCTCTTCTTCCTCGCTTTAAACGGCCACCACATCTTTTTGCAGGCCATCGTCCATTCTTACCAGATCCTGCCGGTGGGCAACCTGGACCTCTCCGGCCAGGCGGTGCCCTACCTCATGGAGCTGGCGAGCGACATGTTCGCGCTGGCCGTGCGTTTTTCCGCCCCGGTGCTGGCGGTGTTGCTGCTCTCGGGCTTCGTGCTCGGCCTCATGGCCCGGGTGTTTCCGCAACTCAACGTCTTCATGCTCTCCTTTCCGCTCAATATCGGGCTCTCCTTTCTCGTCATCGGTTTGACGCTCAACATGGTGGCGGCGCTGTTGGGACGGGAATTTGACGCCATCGGCGAACGCATGATCACCTTCTTCCGCATGCTCTAGGATTTTTTTCCATGGCCGCCGACGACCAGGAACGCACAGAACAACCCACCGGAAAACGGCGGGACGATTTCCGCAAGAAGGGCCAGGTGGCCCAGAGCAAGGAGGTGGGCTCGGCCGCCCTGCTCACCGCGAGCCTCCTGCTTTGGTACTTCTACGGCCCGCTCTTTCTCGAAAACCTCCTGAAGCTGGTGGGCTCCATCTGGCTGCAGATCCATGAACAACCCATCAACCCCAGCGCCCTCACCCATCTCTCCATCTTCCTGGTCCAGGAAATGTTCAAGCTTCTCGCTCCGTTCATGCTGGCGGTCATGGTGATCGGCGTCTTCTCGAGCTACATCCAGATCGGCTGGCTGTTCACCACCAAGCCCCTGGAGCCGGATCTCAACAAGTTCAACCCGATAAACGGCGCCAAACGGCTGGTATCGCTGCGATCCTTCGTCGAGATGATCAAGTCCATCGCCAAGGTGGTGCTGGTGGGGTTCGTGGCCTTCCGCACGGTGAGCAACAGTTTCGAGGACTCCCTCTACCTCGTCGACCTCTCGGTCTTCGAGACCCTGCGCTTCATCGCCCAGACCGCGGCGGTGGTGCTCCTCAAGGTCTGCCTCATCTTCATCGTCCTCGGTTTTCTGGACTTCATGTACCAGCGCTGGGAAATGGAAAAGCAGATGAAGATGACCAAACAGGAGGTGAAGGAGGAGTTCAAGGAGACCGAAGGCGACCCCCAGGTCAAGGGCCGCATCCGCTCGATCCAGCAGCAGATGGCGCGCAAGCGCATGCTGGCCGAGGTGCCGAAGGCGGACGTGGTGGTCACCAACCCCACCCATATCTCGGTGGCCCTCAAGTACGACCGCAGCCGCATGGCCTCTCCCCAGGTGGTGGCCAAGGGCGCCGATCTGCTGGCCCTGCGGATCCGCGAGATCGCCCGGGAACACCAGGTTCCCCTGGTTGAAAACGTCATGGTGGCCCGTGCTTTGCATAAGCTTGAATTAGGCGACTCGATCCCGGCAGAGATGTTCAAGGCGGTCGCTGAAATTCTTGCCTATGTCTACAGCATGAAAGGAACCAAAGGACGATGATCGGTGTACTGAGCTCTCCCAGCAAATGGCCCGGAATTTTTCTGAGAAGCGACGTGGTCGCGGCCACCGGCCTGGTGGCCATTCTGCTGCTGATGATCATCCCGCTGCCGTCCATCGTCCTCGACCTCTTTCTGTCGCTCAACATCACGCTGGCCTTGCTCATTCTGGTCATCGGCCTCTACACCGAACGCCCCCTTGACTTCGCCATCTTCCCGTCGGTGCTGCTTGCCACCACCCTCTTCCGGCTGTCACTGAACGTCGCCTCCACCCGCCTCATCCTGCTGCGCGGCGACGAGGGGGTTGGTGCCGCCGGCACCGTGATCCAATCCTTCGGCCAGTTCGTGGTGGGCGGCAACTACGTGGTGGGCCTGGTGATCTTCACCATCCTGGTGATCATCAATTTCATGGTCATTACCAAGGGCGCCGGCCGGGTGGCCGAGGTGGCGGCCCGCTTCACCCTCGACGCCATGCCCGGCAAGCAGATGGCCATCGACGCCGACCTCAACGCCGGCCTGATCGACGAGAACGAGGCCCGCACCCGGCGCAAGGAAATCGCCCAGGAGGCCAACTTCCACGGCTCCATGGACGGCGCCAGCAAGTTCGTCAAGGGCGACGCCATCGCCGGCATCATCATCACCTTCATCAACATCGGCGCCGGCTTCGTGATCGGCGTCATGCAGAAGGGCATGCCCATGGCCGAGGCGGCCCAGACCTACACCATCCTCACCGTGGGCGACGGGCTCGTCGGTCAGGTGCCGGCGCTGATCATCTCCACCGCCGCCGGTGTCCTGGTCACCCGCACCGCCGGCACTGGCAAGGATTTCGGTTCCGAGATCAAGAGCCAGTTCACCATGCATCCGCGGGCCATCTGGGTGGTCTCCGGCATCCTGCTGGGCTTTGCCCTCATCCCCGGCCTGCCGTTTGTGCCCTTTTTCCTGCTCTCGATCCTGCTCGCCTTCTGGGCCTACCGCCTCGACCAGGAGCGGGCGGTGGTGGAACGGGAAGTGGAGGAAGCACCTCCCGCCCCCGCCCCGGAAGAAGATTACTCCGAAGCACTCACCGTCGATCTGCTCGAGCTCGAAGTGGGCTACGGCCTCATCCCCTTTGTCGATGCCCAGCAGGACGGCCAGCTCCTCTCCCGCATCCGCTCGATCCGCAAGCAGTTCGCCATGGAAAGCGGCTTTCTGGTGCCCCCCATCCACATCAAGGACAACCTGGAGCTCAAGCCCAACGAGTATGTCATTCTGTTGAAAGGCGTGCCCATCGGCGGCGGCGAGATCCTGCCCGGCCATTATCTGGCCATGAACCCTGGCACCGCCACCGAGTCCATCAGGGGCATCGACACCACCGAGCCGGCCTTTGGCCTGCCCGCCCTCTGGATCTCCGAAGACAAGAAAGAGCGGGCCCAGATCGCCGGCTACACCGTGGTCGACTGCACCACAGTGATGGCCACCCACATCAGCGAGACCATCAAGCGCCACGCCCACGAACTGCTTGGTCGCCAAGAGGCACAGAACTTGCTTGACAACATCGGCAAAACCTACCCGAAGCTCACCGAAGAGCTGGTGCCCAATGTTCTCACCCTGGGAGCTGTTATGCGAGTGCTTCAGAACCTGCTGCGCGAAGACGTCTCCATCCGCGACATGCGCACCATCCTCGAAACCCTGGCCGACTGGGCGCCGGTGGTGCACGACGTGGACATGCTCACCGAGCACGTGCGGGCGGCGCTGGCCCGCCAGATCAGCGCCAAGTACACGGTGGACGGCAGCACTTTGCCGCTGCTCACCTTCGACCGGCGGATCGAGGAAACCATCCAGCAGTCGGTGCAGCAGCAGGCCGACGGGGCCTATCTGGCCATGGCGCCGCAGACCGCCCGCGCCATTCTCGACGGCCTCAGCGAGGCGATCCAGAAACACTCCGGCGGCCTGCAACCGGTCCTGCTCTGCCCGCCAGCCATCCGACACCATGTCAAGAAATTGACTGAACGGTACCTGCCCAGCCTCGCGGTCATCTCCCACAACGAGATCGCCCCCCACCTCAAGGTGCGGTCCATAGGAACGGTGGAGCTCCATGCAAGTTAAGGTCTTCGAAGCGGAAAACATGGCAGCGGCCCTCAAGAAGGTGAAAGCCAGCCTGGGGCCCGAGGCCCTCATCCTGTCCACCCGCACGGTGCGCAGAAACGGCCTGGGCCTGCTCGGCCGGCCGGTGACCGAAATCACCGCCGCCATCGACTCTCCGCCTCCCGCCGGCCTCGGCTACCAGGCCGCCCCCGAACCTTCCCGCCGGCCCGCTCCTGCCCAACAGTTCCGGCAGCGGGTGGAGGACGAACTGACCTATGACGAGATCTGGCGTCAGGCCGTACCCAGCCGGCCGATAGAAGCCGACCCGAAGCGGCAGGCGGCGGGTGAGATCGCCATCGAGGTACAGCCCGGCGGCGAAGCCCGGGAAATCGCCACCCTGCAGGAAGAGCTCGACGAACTCAAGAACCTGATGCGGGCCATGGGCTCGGAGATCCGCGGCCTTGCCGGACCGCGCCCCGGGCAGGCGGAGGCCCGGAAAGAAGGCGCTTCCGACGACGGCCGGCAACGCCTGCTCGAGCGTTTGGCCTGCTGCGGCATCGCGCCGGCCCTGGCGGCGGAAATCGCCGACCAGGCTCTGCGCGCTCTTTCGGCTCGCCAGCTCGAAGACGACCAACTGGTCGAGCGTTTTTTAAAAAACACCCTGGCCGGAGTCTTCGAGGTCACCGGCTCCCTGCTCTCCCGCCTTCAGGACGGACCGCGGCGGATCGCCCTCATCGGTCCCACCGGCGTCGGCAAGACCACCACCATCGCCAAGCTGGCCGCCGGGTACCTGGCCCGCCACGGCCGGAGCGCCGCACTCATCACCATCGACACCTACCGGATCGCGGCGGTGGAACAGCTCAAGGTCTACGGCACCATCATGCGGCTGCCGGTGGAGGTGGTCACCGCCCCCGAGCAGATGGCCACGGTCCTTGCCCGCCACGCCGACAAGGACGTGCTGTTCATCGACACCGCCGGCCGCAGCCCGCGGGACGCCATGAGCCTCGACGACCTGCGGCAGTTCCTGCGGCCGGAGTACAACATCGAAACCCACCTGGTGCTGGCCGCCACCGCCGCCGAAAGGAACCTCCTGGAAGCGGCCCGCTGCTTCGAGCAGTTCGCGCCCCAGAGCTACATCTTCACAAAACTCGACGAAAGCCTGGACCTCGGCGCCCTGGTCAATCTCCAGGCCCGCAAGCGGCGGCCGGTCTCCTACCTCACTAACGGCCAGCGGGTGCCCGAGGATATCCTGCTCGCCGACCCGTCGCGGCTCGCCGAGCTGGTGCTGGAGGCGGCGGCGTCCCAGAGCGGCCCAAGCCCTGCGGCGGAAACCATGAACTTCGACTTCGGCAAGGATTTTTCCCATGGCGGCAATGCGTGAGCACGGCGACCAGGCCGAGACCCTGCGCTCCCTGAACGATTCCCCGGCAGAGGCCGGCGACCCCGGCCTCAGCCTGCAGTCGAGCCCCTGGGTGCTGTCGGTAACCAGCGGCAAGGGCGGCGTGGGCAAGACCGCGGTGGTGGCCAACGTGGCGGTGGTGCTCGCCCGGCTCGGCAAGAAGGTACTGATCATCGACGCCGACCTGGGGCTGGCCAATGTCGACGTGGTCTTCGGCCTCACCCCGCAGTACAACCTCAACCACTTCTTTGCCGGCGAGCAACCGCTTGCCGCCATCCTCATCGACGGCCCGCCGGGCATCCGCATCCTGCCCGCCGGCAGCGGCGTCCAGGAGTTCACCCGGCTCGACGCCCACCACAAGATGCGGCTGATGACCGAGCTCGATGGGCTGCAGGACCAGTTCGATGTGGTGCTCATCGACACCGAAGCGGGTATCTCGGAAAACGTCACCTACTTCAACGTCGCGGCCCAGGAGATCCTGGTGGTCACCTCCCCCGAGCCCACCGCCATCACCGACGCCTACGCCCTCATGAAACTGCTCTCCACCCGCTACCACGAACGGCACTTCAACCTGGTGGTCAACTCGGTGCGCAACGAAAGCGAGGCCCTCGACGTCTACCGCAAACTCACCATGGTGGCGGACCGCTACCTCGACATCTCCCTCACCTTCATGGGCGGCATCCCCTTCGACCGGCGGATGCACGAGTCGATCCGCCAGCAGAAGGCCATGGTCGATCTCTTCCCGGACACCAAGACCAGCTCCGCCTTCGAGAATCTGGCCAACGAACTGATCGCCGAACCGCGCGCCACCTCCCCCAAGGGATCGCTGCAGTTCTTCTGGAAAAACCTGCTTTCCTTCAACAAGGAGGTCTGAGGGAAGCCATGACCTACGGCCCATACAACACCCGCAAGCAAAGCGAGCAAGAAAAACTCATTCGCGAACATCTGGCCACCCTGGAGATCGTGGTCGACCGGATGACCGCCCATGTGCCCTCCTTCATGGACCGCAACGACATGATGAGCGCCGCCATGATCGGCCTCATCGACGCGGCCAAGCGGTTCGATCCCACCCGCGGCATCAACTTCAAGACCTTTGCCGAGCACCGGATCCGCGGCGCCATTTATGACGAGGTGCGCAAGCAGGACTGGTTCTCGCGCTCGCTGCGGGACAAGCACTCACGGCTCAGCGGCACCGTGGCCGAGCTCGAAAAGACCCTGGGCCGCTATCCCGAGGAAGAGGAGGTGGCGGCGGCCATGGAGCTCAGCATCGGGGACTACCGGGATTTGCTCGGGCAGGTCTGCCACCTGGGCTGCATCAGCCTCAACGAGACCCTCGACAAGTCGGACACCGGCCGCACCTTCCTCGAGAGGCTCGAGGACGAAAGCATGCTGGGGCCCAACGAGCGTTTCGAGGCGGCGGAGCTCACCCGCCAGGTGGCCGACATCATCAAGCAGTTGACCGAGAAGGAGCGGCTGGTCATCTCCCTCTTCTACTACGAGGAGTTGAGCCAGAAGGAGATCGCCGAGGTACTCGATCTGAGCGAGGGCCGCATCTCCCAGCTCCACAGCCAGGCCCTGGTCAAGCTGCGCACCAAGATGGGCAGGCTCTGATGGCGGCGCTGGTGGCCGCCGTTGTGCTGCTCTCCGCCGGCTGCATGCTGCTGGGGCTCTGCTGCTGGCGGCTGCGGCGACGGGGCCGGCAACTGCTTCAGGCCAGAGCTCTGCTGCAGACCGAGCGGGACGCAGCCCTCGGTTGCCTGCGCGCTTTTCTGGCCGGAAGCGAGGGTGAAGCCGCGTTTGCCGGGGTTCTCGACCAATCGAGCCTCGCCACCCGGCTGCAGCTCGGCGCCGAGGGCGGTGGCGAGGTACCCAAAAAATATGAACATGTCCTCGCCCTGGCCAGCCACGGCATGGGAGCCGGGGAAATCAGCCGGATTCTCGAAATCTCGGTAGCCGAAGCGGAGCAACTGGTGCGGCTGTCCCGCACCGCGGGCGCGGACCCGGGAAACAGCTAAACTCCAGGGCCGTCCGAACCGAAAAGAATTCAAGGAAAAATTCCCTCGATCACGGTTGGACAGGTCATGACTCCACAAACTACGAACACCACTCGGCCGTCGGCCACCATGCCGCAAAGCGCCCCCTGCACGGAGAATTGCCATGGGTTCGGGTAAGTACAGCGCCATTTCCGGGGCAGAGGCCAGGATGAAGGCCCTCGACGTGGTCGCCAACAACCTGGCCAACATCAACACCACGGGCTACAAGGCGGAGCGAGACCTGTTCGAGAGCTACCTCACCGACGCCGTTCAGGTCCAGCAGGCCAAAGGCGTGAACTACACCCGGCACACGGCCCGCTTCATCGATTTTACCGAAGGCAAGACCTTCGCCACCAACCGCCAGCTCGACGTGGCGATCAGCGGTTCTGGATTCTTCAAGGTGGAAACCGACACCGGCAAGTACTACACCCGGGTCGGCTCCTTCCTGCGGGCCGAGGACGGCTCGCTGCTCACCGTAAACGGCGCCCGGGTGCTGGACGATGCCGACAAGCCCATCGAGCTGAGCGATCCGGCGGCCCGTATCGACGACTCCGGAAACATCCTCACCTCCGACGGTGCTGTCGCCGGCCGCCTGGGTGTTTACGAAATCAGTGAACCGGAGCGTTTGGTCAGGCAGGGTGAGGGCATGTTCCGGCTGGAGGGCGACGAGACCCAGGGGGTAAGCCCCTTAATGACTCCCAGCCTGCTGCCCGGCCATCTCGAGGGGTCCAACGTCAACCTGGTCATGGAAAGCGCCACCATGATGCAGGTGCTGCGTTCCTTCGAAAGCCTGCAGAAGGTGCTGAAGAGCTACTCCACCATAAGTGAAAAAGCGAACGAACTAGGTACTTTCTAAAATAGAATGCACCTGCCGGCAGGCAAAACCATGCCGGCCTCAAGGAAAAACCCCGGCGGCCGCCGCCAAGGAGAACGAAATGATCAGAGCTTTGTGGACAGCAGCCACCGGCATGGAAGCCCAACAGCTCAACATGGATGTGATCGCCAACAACCTGGCCAATGTGAACACCACCGGTTTCAAGAAGAGCCGCGCCGATTTCCAGGAATTGCTCTACAAGAAGACCATCATCCCCGGCTCCGCCACCTCCAGCGGCACCGAGAGCCCCACCGGCATCCAGGTGGGCCTCGGCACCCGCACCGCGGCGGTGCAGAAGATCTTTCTCGAGGGCGACCTGCTGCAGACCGGCAACCAGCTCGACGTTGCCATCGAAGGGGCCGGTTTCTTCCAGATCCAGCTGCCCAACGGTGAATCGGCCTATACCCGGGCCGGTGCCTTCAAGCAGGACAGCTCCGGCCGCCTGGTCACCTCCGACGGCTATCCGGTGTTTCCTGAAATCGTCATCCCGGCCAACAGCACCCAGGTGTCCATCGGCGACGACGGCACGGTGAACGCCTTTCTCGACGGCGACACCACCCCCACCGAGCTCGGCACCCTGGAGCTCTCCACCTTCAGCAACCCGGCGGGCCTGCAGCTCATGGGCCGCAACCTCTACCAGGAAACGGTGGCCTCGGGCGCACCCACCACCGGCACCCCTGGCGAAACCGGGCTCGGCACCCTGAGCCAGGGCTTTCTCGAGGGTTCCAACGTCTCGATCATGGAAGAGATGGTCAACATGATCGCCGGCCAGCGGGCTTACGAGATCAACACCAAGGCGATCAAAACCGCCGACGAGATGGTCCAGATGACCAACAACCTGGTCTAAGGCTCTGCATGTTCCTTCTCCGCCCTGTTCTGTTCCTCGCCCTGGCCCTCCTGCTCTCAGGCGCGCCGGCCTTCGGGCTCGACATCGAGCTGCTGCCCGAGGCGACGGTATCGGGCGAGCTCATCACCCTGGGCGAAATCGCCCGCCTCTCCCCGGCCGGCCCCAAGGCCGAGGGCTATGGCGCCATCAGCCTCTTCCGCTCGCCCCTGCCCGGCGGCGAGTCGGTCATCGGCCGGGACGCCGTGGAGCGCTACCTGGCCCAGCACGGCACCGATCTCGCCACGGTGAGCTGGAGCGGCGCCCAGTCGGTGCGGGTGCTGCGGCCCGGTGTCGGCATCGACCAGGGCCGTATCAGGGAAGTGTTGGAAGAGTACCTGGCGAACAACCGCTCGGCCCTGCCGCCGGCCGATGTCCGCTTCAAGAGCATCTCGGAGACGAAACCGTTCGTCCTGCCGGCGGGAAGCCTGGAGATCGAGATCATCCCGGACCGGCCGTCGCTTCTCGACGCCCGGCGCTTCACCATTCTCTACCGGGTGGACGGCCGGCTCGAGCGCAACCTTTCGGTGCGGGCCGAGCTCGAAGCCATCGCCCCGGTGGTGGTGGCGGCCCGGGACCTCAGGCGCGGCCAGATCCTCACCGCCGCCGATCTCCTTTACGCCGACGGCGACCTGGCCCAGCTCCGCGACCCGGTCCTCGACCAGCGTGAGCTGGTGGGCACCGAGATGAAGCGCTCGCTGCGCCAGGGCAGCCCGGTGGAGCGGAGTGCCGTGGAGATCCCGCCCCTGGTGCGCCGCGGCGAGCTGGTGACCATCACCGCCAGCAAGGGTGCGCTCACCGTTACCGCCCGGGGCCTGGCCAAACAGGACGGCAAGATGGGCGAGATGATCCGGGTGGTGAACAATTCCTCGGACAAGGAAATCTTTTGCAAGGTCCTCGGTCCCGGCCTTGTCGGAGTGGAATTATGAGACAGTTTCCCGCCCTTTCCCTGCTGCTCCTCATCGTGTTTCTGGCAGCCTTTCTTGGCGGCTGCGCCGGCCGCCGGGCCCCGGTCGTGGATGAGGCGGAGTTCACCCCATCGCCTCCCCCCATGAGCCAGCCGCCGGCCCCCGCCACCCCGGGCAGCCTGTGGACGGAGCGCCAGGGCAGCCTGTTCTTCGACAACAAGGCGCGTGACATCGGCGACATCGTCACCGTGGCGATCACCGAGTCGGCCTCGGCCAGCAAGCAGGCTTCCACCGCCACCGGCCGCGACTCCAGCGTTTCGGCCTCGATCAGTAAATTCTTCGGTCTCGAGAAGAGCATGAGCGGCATCGACCCGCTCTCCCTGGTGGACACCTCCTACAGCAACGACTTCCAGGGCTCCGGCACCACCAGCCGCAAGGAAAACCTGGTGGCCACCCTCTCCACCCGGGTGGTGGAGGTGCTGCCAAACGGCAACCTGCGGATCGCCGGCAAGAAAACGGTGGCGGTCAACCGCGAAAACCAGGTGATCGTGCTCACCGGCATCGTCCGCTCCTCGGACATCTCGCCCCAGAACGTGGTGGATTCTCGCTACGTGCTCGACGCCAAGATCGCCTACACCGGCAACGGGGTGATCAGCGACAAGCAGTCCCCCGGCTGGCTGACCCGGATTCTCGACAATGTCTGGCCTTTCTAGAGGTATTGCCATGCGCCGCCTTCTTCTCACCTTCACCGCTCTTCTTCTCTGCTTCGGCCTGGCTTCGCCTTTTTCCGCCCAGGCCACCAGGATCAAGGACATCGCCCAGCTCGAGGGCGTGCGCGGCAACGAGCTGGTGGGCTACGGCCTGGTGGTGGGCCTTAACGGCACCGGTGACAGCAACAAGACCGAATTCACCATCCAGTCGCTGGTGAACATGATGGAACGGTTGGGCATCGCCGTGGACCGCAGCAAGGTCAAGGTGGACAACGTGGCGGCGGTGATCGTCACCGCCACCCTGCCCGCTTTTGCCCGGCCCGGCAACGCCATCGACGTACTGGTCTCCTCGGTGGGCGACGCCGACAGCCTGGTGGGCGGCAGCCTGCTGATGACGCCGCTCAAGGGGCCGGATGGCCAGGTTTACGCCGTGGCCCAGGGACCGGTGGCGGTGGGTGCCCTTGCCTTCGGCGGCAAGGCGGCCACGGTGCAGAAGAACCACCCGACGGTGGGCCGCATTCCCGGCGGCGCCACGGTGGAACGCGAGGTGGGCTTCGAGTTGAGCGCCGAGGCGCCGCTCTCCTACCGGTTGCGGAGCGCCGACTTCACCACAGTGTCCCGGATTGCCGAGGTCATCAACCGCCACTTCGGCCAGGCCCTGGCCAAGGCCATCGACTCCGGCACCGTGGAGGTCTATGTGCCGGAGACCGAACGCCCCCGCCTGGTGCATTTCATCGCCACCCTCGAAGGGCTCGAGGTGGCGCCCGACGCCGTGGCCCGGATCGTGGTCAACGAAAAGACCGGCACCATCGTCATGGGCAGCGACGTACGCCTCTCCACGGTGGCGGTCTCCCACGGCAACCTCAACCTGGTCATCTCCGAAAGCGCCCTGGTCTCCCAGCCCCAGCCCTTCAGCGAAGGGGAAACGGTGACCGTGCCGCAAACCGATGTCGGCGTCGAGGAGGAAAAGGGCAATCTGGTGGTGATGAACATGGGGGTGAATATCGGCGACGTGGCCAATGCGCTGAACGCCATCGGCGCCACCCCCCGCGACCTCATCGCCATCTTCCAGGCGATCAAGGCGGCGGGCGGCCTGCACGCCGAGTTGGTCATCCTCTAGCCGAAGCCCAGGGAGAACTGAGATGAAACTTCCCATCGACCCCGCCTTCGCGGTCAGCCAGGCCCTGAGCCAGAAAACCGCGTCCCCGGCCACTGCCACCGGCAAGGACCGCGAATCGCTGCGCAAGACCTGCCAGGAGTTCGAAGCGCTGCTGATCAAAAACATGATGAAGGGCATGCGCCTCACCCTGCCCGGCGAGAGCCTGTCCGAGAGCTCCATGGCCATGGAGATGAGTTACGATCTCTTCGACCAGGCCGTGGCCGAGGGAGCGGCCCGAGGCCATGGCCTGGGGATTGCCGAAGTTCTCTTCCGGCAGCTTGCTGGTCCCCTTGCGGCTGTGCCCCAGGAAACCGCCGACGGCGATCCCGAGGACAAAGGCTGACGAGACCAACCAGAGTGGTGGCTTGTGCCGGAACGCCCACAATAGAAGCGAGGCCCGACACCGGCCAACCCGGCTTGGTATTCATGCCGCGACCGGCCGGCGGCCACCGCCGTCAGGGCCACAAAACCACAGGTAGGCTGCCATGCCCCGGCCGCCAGTGAAACAGTCCCCCGCTCTCCTCGTCCTGCTGCTGGCCGGGTTGCTGCTCTGTCTCTTCCTTTCATCCTTTGCCTTTGGCGACGCGGCGGAAAAGGCCTGCGCCCTGGTAGGCTCCTCCTGCCGGGAAATCACCTCCTCTCCCTACGGATCCCTCTTCGGGCTGCCCGTCTCCTTTCTCGGCGCCGGGTATTTCGTGGTCCAACTGACCCTCTTTTTGCAGTTCGCCCTGCTGCCCGACTGCCGTGACCTGCTCCGCCGCTTTCAGCAACTCTTCGCCGGATTGGCGCTTCTGGCGAGCATTCTCTACGGCTACCTGCTGTTCTTCGTGCTCGATGGTTTCTGCGTCGGCTGCCTTGGCGTGCACGGCGTCAATCTAGCCCTCTTTCTCCTGCTCTGCCGTCACCGTTTTCCAAGCCCGGGCGAGGACGGCAGAGCCTGCCCACGCCGCCAGGCCCTGCCCCTTCTGCTCGTTGCCCTGCTGACTGGGACCATCGCAATCCTCGGCCTGCTTCTCGGCCAGAGCCGTTTCCTGCTGCAGGCCGAATGGGCGCGAACCAGGGAGAGCCTGAGCTATGCCCGCTATATGTACGAACAGGCGCCGCGTCATGTTTTTGGGGTGGAAAGCACCGACCTGGTGATCGGCAACCCGGAGAAAGCGGTCCACCAGATCGTGCTGCTCTACAAGGAGGGGTGCCGCCACTGCGCAGCGGCCCGAGAGAAGCTTTCAGCGGTGGTGCGGCAGAACCCCTCGGCGGTCTTTCTGCTGCTGCGCGATATCCGGCACATGCAGGAAGAGGAAAAGACGAAACGGGGAATCGACAAGGTGCCGCAGGTGTTTGTGAACGGCAAAAGGGCCGAAGGCTGGGAACTCGACGGTTTCCTCGTGCCGTTCACCGAAGAATGTGGCTGCTGAAACCGAAGACAAAAAAAACGCATCCGGAGGCCGGATGCGTTTTTTCTATTGATGGCGGGGCCGACGAGACTCGAACTCGCGACCTCTGGCGTGACAGGCCAGCGTTCTAACCGACTGAACTACGACCCCGCAAAATCTGCTTATCGATGGTGGGCGGAACAGGGATCGAACCTGTGACCCCCGGCTTGTAAGGCCGATGCTCTCCCAGCTGAGCTACCCGCCCGATCGTTGCAACGCGTGTGTTTTTACCAGGTCACCGGACGGACGTCAAGCAAAAACATCCAGGCCTTCATTCTTTCTCCACCGGCTCCGAAATGCCGCCCCCGAAGGGTTTCAAACCTTTCAATGGGCGACGTTGGGGGCCATAACGGCAAGATCCGGGCCGAGCTCAACCGGCACTTCCCGGAACAGGCTTTCCCCTTCCTTGAGAACCAGGGCCTTGCCGAGAACCTCGTCCATGTGCTCGACCAGCTCGATATTGAGGCTGTTGCGGATCTTGGCCGGAACCTCCTCAAGGTGGCGCTCGTTTTCCTTGGGGATGAGCACCTGCTTGATATTGCCGCGACGGGCGGCCAGCAGCTTCTGGGTGAGTCCACCGATGGGCAGAACGCGCCCCCGCAGAGTGATCTCGCCGGTCATGGCCACGTCGCGGCGCACCGGTTTCTTGAGGAGCGCCGAGACCATGGCGGTGGCCATGGTGATGCCGGCCGACGGGCCGTCCTTGGGAATGGCGCCCTCGGGCACATGCACGTGGATATCGAGTTTCTGGTAGAAGTCCGGCACCAGGCCGAGCTGCAGGGCCCGGCTCCGCACGTAACTGAGAGCGGCCTGGGCAGATTCCTGCATGACGTCACCGAGTTTGCCGGTGATCGTCAGCTTGCCCTTGCCCGGCATCAGAGTGCACTCGATCTGCAGCAGCTCGCCGCCCACCTCGGTCCAGGCAAGGCCGGTGGCCAGCCCCACCTCGTCGCTCTCTTCGGCCAGGCCGTAACGGTACTTGGGCATGCCCAGGAGCTTGGCAACGCTTTTGGCGCCGACCCGGCTGTTTTTTTCGAGATCACCTTCCTTCAGGCGCTCGCGGGCGATTTTGCGGCAGATGGAAGCGATCTCACGCTCCAGGTTCCGCACCCCCGCCTCGCGGGTATAGCGGCGGATGAGCTCGAGCACACCGTCCTCGAGAAACTTGATGGCGCCGGCCTCGAAACCGTTTTCGGCAAGCTGCTTGGACACCAGATAGTCCTGGGCGATACGCAGTTTGTCCTCCTCGGTGTACCCTTCGAGGGCGATGACCTCCATGCGGTCGAGAAGCGGCCCGGGGATGCCGTGCAGATTGTTGGCGGTGGTGATGAAGAAGACCTGGGAAAGATCGTAGTCGAGATCGAGGTAATGGTCATTGAAGGTGTTGTTCTGCTCCGGATCCAGCACTTCGAGAAGCGCCGAAGCCGGGTCGCCCCGGAAATCCATGCTCATCTTATCCACCTCGTCGAGGCAGAAGAGCGGGTTCACCACCTTGGCCTTCTGCATGGACTGGATGATTTTGCCGGGCATGGCGCCGATATAGGTCCTACGGTGGCCGCGGATTTCGGCCTCGTCTCGGACACCGCCCAGGGAGAGGCGGATGTATTTGCGGCCCATGGCCCGGGCGATTGAGCGGCAGAGCGAGGTCTTGCCGACGCCGGGCGGCCCGACGAGACAGAGGATCGGCCCTTTGATCTTCTTCACCATGGCCTGCACCGCCAGGTACTCGAGAATGCGCTCCTTCGGCTTCTTGAGCCCGAAGTGGTCCTCGTCGAGGATGGCTTCGGCCGCCGTGATGTCGATGGCGGTCTTGGTCTTCTCGCGCCAGGGCAGGTTGATGATGGTATCGATATAGTTCCTGACCACCGTGGCCTCGGCGGACATGGGCTGCATGAGCTTGAGTTTTTTGAACTCCTTCTTGACCTTGGCCTGGGCGTGCTTCGGCATCTTCTTGCGCCGGATCGCCTTTTCGAGTTCGTCGAGGTCGGCGGAGGCATCGTCGTCGCTGCCCATCTCCTTCTGGATGACCCGCATCTGCTCGGAGAGGTAATAATTCTTCTGGGTCTTCTCCATCCGCTCCTTGACCTGGGCGCGGATGGAGTCCTCGAGATCGGCGATCTCGATCTCCCGGAGGATGGCGGCAAGCGCCATCTCGAGCCGTTTCACCACCGAAAGGGTCTCGAGGATCTTCTGCTTCTCCTGAGTCTTCAGCGCCAGGTGGGAGACCACCACGTCGACGAAGCGCACCGGGTCGGAAATGCTCTCCAGGTTGCGCACCACCTCCTTGGGCACCTTCTTGTTGACCTTGGTGTAGCGCTCGAAGGAAGCCAGAATCTGGCGGATGAAAGCGGTCTCTTCGAGCCCGTTATCGCGCAGATCGGCAAGCTCCTCCACCTCCACCAGGAAGAAGCCCTCGTGGGGCAGGAAGCTGATGATCCGGCCCTTGCGCTTGCCTTCCACCAAGGCCTTGATGGTGCCGTCGGGCAGACGGAGAAGCTGCATGACGGACGCGATGGTGCCCACCCGGTGGATCGTTTTCTCACTGGGCTCGTCCACCGACGCATCCTGCTGGGTGGCCAGGAAGATGTCGGTCTTGTTGGCCATGGCGTTTTCCAGGGCCTTGATCGAACGCTGCCGGCCCACCACCAGGGGGGCGACCATATGCGGGAAAACAACGATGTCCCGGAGGGGCATCATCGGATAAAGCCGGGTTGTCGGACCGGGATGGGCCATAACACTCCTCACGCGCTCTTCTTGGTTTCGGTGTTCTTGTAGAGCACCACCGGGTAATCGCCGTTCAGGATCACCTGCTCGCTGATCACGCACTCCTGCACGTCGGACTGGGAGGGCAGCTCGAACATGATCTCGAGCATCGCCTTTTCCATCACCGACCGCAGCCCCCGGGCGCCGGACTTGCGTTTCAGGGCCTCCCGGGCAATGGCGGTGAGCGCTCCCTCGGTGAAACGGAGCTTGATGCCGTCAAGGGCGAAGAGCCGCTCGTACTGTTTGGTGAGCGCGTTCCTGGGCTCCCGCAGAATGCGGACCAGATCGTCCTCGTCGAGCTCCTCCATGGTGGCGGTCACCGGCAGGCGGCCGACGAATTCGGGGATGAGGCCGAATTTGAGGAGATCCTCGGGCCGCAGATCGGCCAGCAGTTCACCGATCTTCTTCTCCCTGGAGCCGCTCACCACCTTGGCGCCGAAGCCCATGCTCTTGGTGCCCACCCGACGCCGCACCACCTCCTCGAGACCGACGAAGGCGCCGCCGCAGATGAACAGGATGTTGGTGGTGTCGATCTTCACCATTTCCTGCTGCGGGTGCTTGCGGCCACCCTTGGGCGGCACGGAAGCTATGGTGCCCTCGATGATTTTGAGAAGCGCCTGCTGCACACCCTCGCCGGAAACGTCCCGGGTGATGGACGGGCTGTCGGCCTTGCGGGCGATCTTGTCGATCTCGTCGATGTAGATGATGCCGCGGCTCGCCTTGCGGATATCGTAATCCGCCGCCTGCAGCAGGTTCACCAGGATGTTCTCGACGTCCTCGCCGACGTAGCCCGCCTCGGTGAGCGTGGTGGCGTCGGCCATGGCAAAGGGCACGTTGAGGATGCGGGCCAGGGTCTGGGCCATGAGGGTCTTGCCGCTGCCGGTGGGGCCCATCAGGATGATGTTGCTTTTCTGCAACTCGACGTCGGAGCCGTCCTGGCGGCCGGCGTCGATCCGCTTGTAGTGGTTGTGCACCGCCACCGCCAGCACCTTCTTGGCCAGGTCCTGGCCGATGACGTACTCGTCGAGGTGGGCCTTGAGCTCCATGGGCTTCAGGAGCCGCCGGCCCTTTTCCTCGCCCTCTTCGCCGGACTCCCCCGACTCCTGGACGATCTCCGTGCAGAGCTCGACGCATTCGTCGCAGATGTAGACCTCCGGGCCGGCGATGAGCTTGGCCACCTCGTCCTGGCTTTTCCCGCAGAAGGAACAGTTGCAGGACGGCGATGTACCGCCTTTCTTATCTTTTGCCATTCTCTACTTCCTCCTGCGGAAGCGTACGTTTCACCAGAACCTTGTCGACGATTCCGTAATCCTTGGCCTCGCCGGCGGTCATGAAATAGTCGCGTTCGGTGTCCTTCTTGATTTTCTTCAGATTCTGGCCGGTGTGCCTGGCCAGGATGCGGTTAAGATCCTCGCGCATGCGAAGGATCTCCCGGGCGTGGATATCTATCTCGGTGGCCTGGCCCTGAAAACCACCCATGGGCTGGTGGATCATGACCCGGGAATTGGGCAGGGCATAGCGTTTGCCTTTGCTGCCGGCGGCCAGGAGAAGCGCTCCCATACTGGCCGCCTGCCCCATGCAGAGGGTGGCGATGTCGCATTTCACGTACTGCATGGTGTCGTAGATCGCCATGCCGGCGGTCACCGAGCCGCCGGGCGAATTGACGTAGAAAGTGATGTCCTTGTCCGGGTCCTCGGCTTCCAGAAAGAGAATCTGGGCGATGATCAGGTTGGCGACGTCGTCGTTCACCGCCGTGCCCAGGAAGATGATGCGCTCTTTGAGAAGCCGTGAATAGATATCGTAGGCACGCTCCCCGCGGGGGCTCTGCTCGACGACCATGGGAATGAGATTCATCGTTTGTCTCCGGATGCTTTATTCGGCCGTTTCCGCCGCCGGCTCTTCGGCCGCGGCTTCTTCAGCCGCCACTGCGGTGAAGCTGGCGTTGTCGCGCAGGAAGGCGAGGACCTTCTCGTTCAGCAGTTCGTTCATGAAGGGCATGATGTCCTCGCGACGCTGGAAGTAGCCCTTCACCTCGTTCACCGTCATGTTGTACTGCTTGGAGATGCGTCCGAAACCGGCGTCGAGGTCCTCGTCGGTCACCTTCAACGCTTCCTGCTCGGAAATCTTCTTCAGGATAAAATCGCCGCGCACCCTTTTCTCGGCCACCTCGCGGTAACGGCCGGCCACCTCGTCGCGGTTGATGCCGGCGGATTCGAGGGTGAGGCCGCTCCTCTCGAGGATCGCCTCATTCTCCTTAATGTATTCATCGATCTCGAATTGAACAAGTCGCGCCGGCACCTCGAACTGATTTTCTTCGATCAGCTTCTGCATGATTTTATCAAAAAGCACGCCGTCGAGATCCTTCTCCTTGGCGGCGAGTCTGGCCTCGCGGATATGCTGGCGCAGCGCCTCGATGCTGGCGAACTCTTCGCCGGCGTCCTTGGCGAATTCGTCGTCGAGGGCAGGCAGGATACGCTCCTTGATCTCGTTGACGGTAACCTGGAAACGCACGGTGCGGCCGGCCAGCAGCGGGTTCTGGTTTTCGGGTCCGTAGCTCAGATCGAATCCAGTCTCCTGGCCCTTTTCAAGACCCACCAGTTTTTCCTCGAACTCCTTGCCGTTGCGGCCGGAGCCCAGGTCCACGGTGAGATTCCTGCCGCCGAGGTTCTTGATCGGCTCGGAGCCGTCGTAGCCCTGGCAATCGATGACCAACACGTCATCCATGCGGCTGGCGCGGTCTTCGACGCTTTTGAGCGGCGCCGCTTCGCGCTGCATGCGAAGCAGTTCCGCCTCCACCTCCTCGTCGGTGACCACGGTTGCCGGCTTGTCGATGGCCAGCCCCTTGTACTCCTTGAGCTCGAACTGGGGCCGGAGATCGACCTCCACCTCGTAGGCAAAGGAGCCGTCTTCTTCGAACTTCACGGCCTTGATGTCGGGATGCACGACCACGTCGAGCTTTTCCTGCTCGATCGCGTCGAAGTAGGTTGCCTGGATCAGCTTCTCGCCGGCCTCGGCCTCGGCCTGCGGCTTGTAGGCCTGCTCGAGCACATGGCGGGGCACCTTGCCCTTGCGGAAGCCCTTCAGATTCACCTGGGACTTCATTTTGTTGTAGACGGCGTTGAGCTCCTTGCCAGCCACCTCGGCGGGAACGACAATTTTCACCCTTCTGGTGAGACCCTGGACTTCTTCGACAGATACTTGCATCTTTCGTGATCCTTTTTTTCGTGGGAGGACCACCTGCGCCGGTCCGGCGAGGCGGCCCGTTTCTTAAATAAAGAGCCTATATTTCCTAAAAAATCTCTTGCCCAAACCAAGGGCAGATCGGTGTTGGCCAAAGCACTTGTGTTCCAACTCTGGCGCTGGTGCGAGAGGGGGGAGTCGAACCCCCATCCACCAAAGTGGGCTGGATCCTAAGTCCAGTGCGTCTACCAGTTCCGCCACTCTCGCAGCAAACCTGATAGAGTAATCAATCCGCCACCGGCAGTCAAGGCCCGCCATTGCCCTGCCGGAAGGCCACCGTTCCGGAATACCGGCGGTTTTCAATGCCAGAGGCGGAAGCGTTGATTTTTCAGCAAATTGAACTTGCTCCCCGCTCCCGGCCCGGGTACATACATTTGGATTGAAGTCATTCGCCCCATCCGCCATAGCGCAGGGAGAAAAAAAATCCATGGAGCGCTTCACCGAGTTGCAGGTCAAATGGTTTTCCCGGAACAGCATCCACGCCAAAATGGCATCGGGCGCCCTGCTCGGTGGCCTGGCCCTTCTGGCGGTTGGCCTGATCGGTATCGGAGGCATGCGCTTCTCGGCCCATAAATTCCGGGAAGTCCATGCCGCCGAAAGCCTGCTGCGCCAGGTCATGGAACAGGAACACATGCACCTCGACGGCACCCTCGCCTACGGTGAATACCTGCGCAACGCCGACCCTGCCCTGCCGCTGCCACCAACAGTCGATGCGCTTTTCCGTTGCGATTTCAGCGAACAGCTTCCCGGCGCCAGCCCCGACCTGCCCCCCCGTCTCGCCACCGGCGAGGCTGCCGCCCAAAGCCTGGCAACCGCCCACACAGCCTTCCACGAAGCCGCCAAGGTCATCCAGGATGAGTTGCAGAATACCGGCTCCCCCGCCGCAGCCCTTGCCGCCTACCACGACCTTCTCATCCCGCGCCTGGCGGCAATGGAGCACGAAACCAAGGAGGTCATGGCCGCCCTCAGTCATGCAGCGGCGGACGCCCGGCAGGAGGTGGAGCGGCGAAACACCAGGGCCGAAGGCCTGATCATTCTGTTTGTCCTCCTCACCACAACCCTCACCATGGGTGCCGGCCTTCTCTATTCCAGGTATCTCTCCAAACGCGTCCGTGGCCTGGCCGACTTTCTGCAGTCCATGGCCGAGGGCGACAGCGATCTGAGCCGCCGGCTGCCCATGCGGCGCTTAAACTGCTCGTCGATCAGACAATGCAACGAGATGCAATGCCCGGAATTCGGTCGCGCCGCCTCCTGCTGGGACACGGTGGGCAGCAATGCGCCGGGAAAAGTCCATTGCAAGACGATTCTTTCCGGGAAACTCCAGGGCTGCCACCAGTGCCCCGTGGTCCAGATCGCGGCACGGGACGAGCTCGATGTTCTCACCTACTGGTTCAACAATTTCATCGGCCGTCTCTCCCAGCTCATCCAACGCACCAAGGAAAGCCTGCAGGGGATGGATCTGGCTTCCGAGCAACTGAAAGAAATGGCCTCGACCCTTGCCGAAAACGCCGCCCGGCTTTCCGAAGAAATAAAACGGGCCGAGGTCACCAGTACCACGGCCTCCGGCAAGACCGACGCCGTCACCGCCGCCGCCCTTTCGGTGAACGACGCCATCTCCTTTCTTTCCACCACTCTGGAAGAATCGAAACAGGGCCTCGACAGCCTTTCCCTGACCGTTGGTGAAATGACCGCCACGGTGGCCGATATCGCCCACAACACCGAACAGGCCCACACCGAGAGCCGGCGGGCGGTGGACTCCGTCGAGAAGGCGGCCGAGCGCATCTTCGCCCACCAGGCGACCACCGCCGAGATCGATCAGGTCACCGACGTCATTTTCGAAATCGCCGAGCAGACCAAACTGCTGGCCCTGAACGCCACCATCGAGGCGGCCCGGGCCGGCGAAGCCGGCAAGGGCTTTGCCGTGGTGGCCACCGAGGTGAAGGAGTTGGCCAAGCAGACCAACAGCGCCACCGTCGACATCCGCCAGCGCCTCGACACCATGCACTCGTCAACCGCCGCCACCGCCGCCGAGATCGAAACCATCTCAAAAGTCATCCATCAGGTCAACAGCCTGGTGAGCAGCATCGCCGCCGTGGTGGAGGAACAGAGCATCGTCATCCGGGACATCGCCGGCCGCATAACCGGCGAAGTGGAAGAGCTCTCCCGCCGGTCCGATGCCATGCAACTGGCCATGAGTGATGTGGAGTCCGTCAGCCGGGCCGTGGCCGAGGTCACCGAAATATCACAGCAACTGGCTCTGGCTCTGCAGCAGATGCAACACACCACCAGCGACATTCTCGAAAGCGGCAGACAGACCGTCGACCAGTCGCGGAGCCTGATCCACGAGGAAAACGAGCTGAAGAACATGATAGACGGCTTCAAGACAACGCCCGGCAACGGCTGAGCCTGCGTTGCTCCCGGACGCCCGGGGGGGGCAACGCGGCGCCGAAAAACGTCGGCTTTTTTCTTCGGAGCAAAGTACAGTACAAAAGAGGCGCCGGCGAGTCACACCAGGAAAACCAGGAAGAGGATCCAGCCCATGAGCACCTACCAACAGGAAACCAACTCGCGTTGCGTGCTGGTCAAGACCACCGACGGCTCCATCATCCGCGGCCGCATCAACCTCAACGCCGAAACCGCCCCCATGGACCGGGTGAGCGATCTGCTGATCAAGGGCGAAAACCAATTCCTGGTCATGTGCGAGGCCACCGTCCAGGGCCGCAAGGACGCGGTGATCATCATCAACAAGAACCAGATCGTCTGGCTCCTCGAAGAAGACGCCTCCTCCGAAGGCAACGACAACGACCTGTTCTGACCTCTCCCCTTCTGACGACGCTCCCTCCAGAACCGCTTACTTTCCGAACAGGCTCCTGAATTCACCATAGCCCGCCGCTTCCAGCTCCGCCAGGGGCACGAAACGCAAAGCCGCCGAGTTGATGCAGTAGCGCAGTCCCGTGGGCGGCGGACCGTCTTCGAACACATGGCCCAGATGGCTGTCGGCCTGCCGGCTCCTCACTTCGGTCCGCACCATGAAGAGCTTGCGGTCCTTGTGCTCGATGATGTTTTCCGCCACCAGCGGCCGGCTGAAACTCGGCCAACCGGTGCCGGAATCATACTTGTCCAGGGAACTGAACAGGGGCTCGCCGGAGACCACGTCCAGGTAAATGCCTGGCTCCTTGTTGTCCCAGTACTCGTTGTCGAAGGGCGGTTCGGTGCCTTCCTCCTGGGTCACCCTGTACTGCAGCGGGGTGAGCCGGCGGCGCAGTTCCTCCTCGCCACGGCCGGTGTCGGGACGATCGGCCCATACCTTGGCAAGAAAGGAGTCTCGGCCGGAACCAGCCCGGTAAAAACGGTAGCGCAGGGGGTTCTTCTTGTAATAGTCCTGGTGGTATTCCTCGGCCGGATAGAAAGGCGAAGCAGGCAGGATCGGGGTGACCACGGGGTCGCTGAAAATCCCGGCGCCGGCCAGCCGGGCCCTGGACTCTTCGGCCAGCCGTTTCTGCTCCTCGTCGTGGTAATAAATGGCGGTGCTGTAGGAGGCGCCGCGGTCGGCGAACTGGCCGCCGTCGTCGGTGGGGTTTATCTGGCGCCAGAAGACCTCGAGCAGCGCTTCATAGGAGATACGGGATTCGTCGTAGACGATCTCCACCACTTCGCGGTGGCCGGCAGCCCCGTATGTCTCGTAGGTGGGGTCGGTACTGCTGCCGCCGGTGTAGCCCGAGGTCACCGACACCACGCCGGGCAGGGACTCGAAGGGCTTTTCCATGCACCAGAAGCAGCCACCGGCCAGGGTGGCCTTTTTCAAAGTGCCGCCCGACGCCGGTGGCCCGCCGGCCTTCATCTCGCCCTGCACCGGCAGGAAGATCACGACAAACAGTAAAGCCGCGGCAAAAAGAAGAAAAATCTTCATGGTTCTCCTCCTGGTGAAGTTCATGAAACTTACCTGAAAGGATAACCATTCTCAGCCAGCAAGCAATCCCTCGAGTGTCCGGCCGGACAAAAGAGCCGCCAGCTAACGGTCGTGCCGCAGGGATACAGGTGGAGCGAGGATTTCGCTCAGAACCACGGCCCGCCGCAGATTGTTTGCTGTTAGCCGGCCGGCAACCAGAGGGTGACAGGCCTGCCTGGTAGCTGCGGCTTCCTTTTCGGCAACCGCCGCTTGCCGCCGGCGCTGGCCAACACCTTCCGGCCGCTCGACCGCCCCTTCCGGCCGGCGCCGCGATGGCCGCGGAACCGGTTGCCGGCCGGTTACGAGCCCCTCGGGAACTTCCAACAGATCACCGGCGCCATCGGCCGACGGCTGCCCGGCCTTCGGCCGTTGCGGCTGCGGCCGGCGCTCCGCCTGCTTCCGCCGCCTCTCCTGGATGTGGCCGAAAATGCTCCAGGCGATCCAGATCAGAAGCCAGGGAAGAACCTCGAACCCTTCCATCTCATTTCTCCGGCTGTTCTGGCTTGGGCTCGCCACCGGCGATGCTCGACCGCATTTCGGTATCGGCCTCGATGTTCTTCATCCGGTAATAGTCCATCACCCCCAGCCGCCCGGAACGGAATGCCTCGGCCATGGCCAGCGGCACCTCGGCCTCGGCGGCCACCACCTTGGCCCGCATTTCCTCGACCCGGGCCCGCATCTCCTGCTCGGCGGCAAAGGCCATGGCGCGGCGTTCCTCGGCCTTGGCCTGGGCGATCTTCTTGTCGGCCTCGGCACGGTCGGTTTCGAGCTCGGCACCGATGTTCTTGCCCACATCGACATCGGCGATATCGATGGAGAGGATCTCATAGGCGGTGCCGGCGTCGAGACCTTTTTCGAGCACCCGTTTCGAAATGGAATCGGGGTTTTCGAGAACATGCTTGTGGGTATCGGCCGAGCCGATGGTGGTGACGATGCCCTCGCCGACCCGGGCGAGCACCGTTTCCTCGCCGGCCCCACCCACCAGCCGGTCGATGTTGGCCCGCACCGTCACCCGGCTGATCGCCTTCAGCTGGATGCCGTCCTTGGCCATGGCGGCAATCATCGGCGTTTCGATGACCTTGGGGTTGACGCTCATCTGCACCGCCTCGAGCACGTTGCGACCGGCCAGATCGATGGCCACGGCCCGGTTGAAATCAAGCGCGATGTTGGCCTTGTCGGCGGCGATCAGCGCCTGCACCACCCGCAGCACGTTGCCGCCGGCCAGGTAGTGACTTTCAAGGTCGTTGGTGGAGATGTTGAGCAGGCCGGCCTTCACCGCCATGATCTTCGATTCGACGATGAGCTTCGGCGACACCTTGCGGAAGCGCATGAACACGATGTTCAACAGCCCCACCCGCGCTCCCGAAACCAGGGCCTGGACCCAGAGGGAAACCGACGAGCCGATGAACACGAAGAGCACGATGCCCACTGCGATCAGGATAAGTAAGGGAATCTGCACGGTATCCATTGAGTTTCTCCGTTACGGTTATTCTTTGCGGCGGACCACGACGCGGTTGGCCGCCACTTCTATGACAACGACGGGACTGCCTTTTTCGATGAATTCGCCACGGCTCATCACGTCGACCCGGCGGCCGTCGATGAGCGCGGCACCTGCCGGGTGCAGGGCGGTGAGCGCCTCCCCTTCCTTGTCCTTGTATCTCAAAAGTTCCGGCGACTGGGAGGAGACGCCGGCGGCGCTCGACAGGGTGCTGGACAAAGTGGCCGGCGAGCGGGCCAGGAGCTTGATGCCGATCCACACCAGCACCGGCAGGGAGACGATGTCCACCACCACGAAGACCATGCCGGCGGCGGTGGAGATATCGTGGAACACCACGTAGAGCGAATAGCCGAAGAGCAGCACGGCAAGAAGCCCCAGGAGCCCGCCGGAGGGGATGACGATCTCGGCGATCACCACCGCCACCCCGAAGAGCTGCAGCGCAATGGGCACGAACAGTTCACGGTTCACGACTCTTCCCTCCTGCCCACCACCACCCGCATGCCCCGCACCTCGAGCACCACCAGGGGATCGCCTTTTTCGAGAAAGCCGCCATCGGCCACCACGTCGAACAGCTCGTCGCCCCGGCGCATCTTGCCCGCCGGCCGCAGGGCGGTGACCGCGGTGCCGGTGTCGCCGGTCCTGAGCCCCAAAAGATCATCGGGAGTTGCCCGGCTGCCGGCCAGGGTGGCTGCGAGATACGGCCCCTCCAGCACCCGGCCGAGATGCGGGAAGACAAACCGCATGAAGGCGAGCGAGGCGGCAAAGGCGGCCAGCAGAGCGCCCAGGGTCTGGATCGTGTTACGCAGGAAGAGATCGCGCTGCCAGGGAATTTGCGGATCGGGCAGGGTGAAATCCTGAAAGGAGAGGATCATGCCGGCGGCAAGGAAAAGGAAGCCTGCGATGCCCGCCACCCCGAACCCGGGCAGCACGAAGTATTCCACCGCCAGCAGCATGAGGCCGATGAGGATGAAGAGCAGCTCGGTGTAGGCGGCAAGCCCCACCAGGTACTGGTTGAAGAAGACAAGGGCGAGCAGGGCAAGCCCCAGCGCGCCCGGCACCCCGAAGCCGGGGGACTTGAGCTCGATATAGACCGCCGCCATGCCGATCATGAGGAGGATCGGGGCGATGGAGCCGATAAAGCGGCCGGCGTTTTCGCTCCAGGTCTGCTCGACCCGCACCAGCCGGTAATGCCCGATGTCCAGCCGCTCCAGTACCTCCTCGACGCTGTCGGCGGTAAACCGGGAAAAACCGAGATCCGCCGCTTCGACATCGTCCATGGTGAGCAGCTCGCCCTTGGCCACCACCGTCTGCTTCGGCGAAAAAGCGGCGCGTTCCGCCTCCGGCAGGTCGGCAAACCCCTGTTCGTCGAGATAGATTTTTTTACCATCCCGCTCCAGCCGGTAGACTTCCATCTCGGCGGTGACCATGGCCTCGGCCAGGGCTTCCGGGTAGTTGTTGCGCCGGGCCAGGGTCCGGAACTTGGCGCGCAGGGGCGACTGGAACTTTTCACCCATCATCTGCGGGCCTTCCTGGGAGAAGATGATCGGGGCGCAGTCGCCGATGGTGGTATGCGGCCGCATCGCCAACCGCCCGGAGGCCAGGGCGATGAGGGCGCCGGCGGAGATCGCCTTGGTGCGGACAAAGGCGATGCTGCGCTCCGGCTCCAGGGTGAGCAGGGTGTCGACGATCTGCAAAGCGGAATCGACCCGGCCGCCGAAGGTGTCGAGCTCGAAGACGAACAAGGCCTCCTGGTCTTCCGCTGCCTGCTCCACCGCCCGTTTCACAAAGGCGGCAAGACCAGGGTCCACGTCGCCGGCCACCGGCACCAGGAAGACGGGCCGGGCGGCTTGCTCCACCGCCGCGGCCGAAGGAACAAACCAGGCGGGAACGGCAAGAAGAATGAGCAGGAAAGAAAAAAAATATTTCATCAAACCGATGTGATCTCCCAAGCAGGAAACAATCCAGTCCGCCCCGGCCTGTGCCCCATCCGGAAGCGGCCGGGGCGCCAAGCCACCCCCAACGATTCACTGCACCAGCAGGTCGAAACCGACATCATCGCGCTCCCCCGCCGGCTCCTCGATATGCACGGCAACCGCCCACCAGCCCGGGGCATCGAAAAACAGCCCGAGAACCCGGTACTGGCCAGGCCCGCCGCTCGGCACCACCAGCGGCTTATGGGGCAATCCCTGGCCGCCGAGGGGCGCAGCCCCCACCAGGCTCACCTCGGCGCCGGCCAGCGGCGCGCCGTCGGGGCGGGTGATCCCCATGGTCCATGCCTGGGAGCGGCCGGCGGCGACCGGGTCAGAAGTGTAGGAGACCATGAAGCGCTCCCGGCGGGAGAGTTTCAGCGTGGAGAGATCGAGATCCTTTGGGATATCAGACGGCACACCGGGCTGGCGTCCCGCCACCGGCACTTCGGAGAAATCGAAAAAATCGCTTTCGGTCTTTCCGTCGCCGGCCACGGTCACCCGCAGCCGCCAGTCGCCGGTGGCGGGAAAGACCACATCCTGGAGAAGAAACCGGCCCGGACCGCGGGGGACAACCCGAGGCGGCTCGGCTTCAACGGTGTCGCCACCGGGCCGGCCAAGGACGGTATCGACAACGGCGGCATCCACCTCCTCGCCTCCAGGGCCACGCACGGAAAGCTCGAGATCGTTGTGCCCCATGCTGACCGGCTTGTCCACCCGGGAAAGCTCCAGGCGAAAAAACCGTTCGGCCTGCTGTTCGGCGGCCTGCGCCGTTGCCCCTCCCACCAGGGAACCCGGCCCGGGCGGTTCACCGGCCTGCCGGGAACCGGCACAACCGGCAAGAGCCAAGAAGAAGAGAGCCGCGACCAGAGTGGCCGGACCCGC
>JBFHWX010000025.1:0-27202 GCA_041599275.1 Desulfobulbales bacterium
CTTAATCTTGGCCGTTCCGGAAACTGACGCCTGTTATGCCCCTGCCTTTTTTGCATACCCTTCCGCCCGTTGGCTTCGCTTGCTGGTTCCTGCTGCTGGGCCTGACGGTGGCAAGTCATTATCCGGAGGACCGCTGCAGTCACCAGCGGCTGCTCATCACCGGTCTCTTTCCGGTGCGGCGCCGCGGCCTGCTGGAGCCGCGGGGCGGTTTGACAAAGGGATGACTCCCAGGGCGCGTCCGGGAAAAGAAACGGAAGCCTCCTGGGCTTGAGAAAAGGCCTTGCGGTTTCCCGCCCGTTCCGTTATTGTAACTGCTTTCGGGCGATTAACTCAGTGGTTAGAGTGCCACCTTCACACGGTGGAAGTCACAGGTTCGAATCCCGTATCGCCCACCAGGAAAACACGAAAGGGGTTGCAGCATGAGCTGCAACCCCTTTTTTCGTGTGTGGGTTTTTCTTAGGGCATCGCGCCGAAAGACCGGCGAGCTTTTTCCTCTTTGCATCAACCATGAATCCGTTTGCCATCATCCGATGACCCGCGGTACTATGGGAAGAAGGCCGGCGGCGGTCCGCCTTTGACGAATAACATCCCAGGAGTCACGTTCATGGACCATACCCTGAACCCAGAAGAGATACGGGTGCTGGGCTCACTGCTCGAAAAGGAGATGGCCACCCCCGATTATTACCCGCTGTCGCTCGTCGCCCTGGTCAATGCCTGCAACCAGAAGTCGAGCCGGGAACCGGTGGTGAGCTACGACGAGGAAATTGTGCTGGCTGCCCTGGCGGGGCTCCAGGAAAAGAAGATGGTCTACCAGTCGACGGTGGGCCGGGTTCCCAAGTTCGAGCAGACCTATACCCGTGCTCTCAACCTGGTCAACCGCGAGGCGGCGGCGCTCTGCCTTCTTTTTCTGCGCGGCCCCCAGACCGTGGGCGAGATCCGTGGGCGCAGCGAGCGGCTCTACGCTTTCAGGGACATTGAGGAAGTCGGCGAGACCCTGATCGGTCTCGAGGAAATGGGGCTGGTGGCCAAACTTCCCCGGCAGCCGGGGCACAAGGAAATCCGCTACGGCCACCTGTTGAGTGGCCAGTTGCCGAAGGAGCCGGTCACGGAGACGGCTGCTGCGCCGGCCCGGCGGGAGGACGAACGGGTCGCCGCTTTGGAACTGGAGGTCGAAGAGCTGCGTGGCGAGTTGCAGAGGTTGCGAGAGGAGCTTGGCGCCTTCCGCAGGCAGTTCGAATAAGGATCAGGAGAAGAGAGCGGCCGCTGTTTGCTGTTCTTGCCGCTCCGAAGGAAGTTATGGGAAAACATCTTGTGCTGGTGGGCGGAGGCCACGCCCACATGGTAACCCTTGCCAATCTCCACAAGTTCGTTGAGCGGGGCCATCGGGTGACGGTGATCCAGCCCTCCACCCACCATTACTACTCGGGCATGGGGCCGGGGATGCTCGGCACCACCTACCGGCCCGAGCAGATCCGTTTCGCCACCAAGAAGGTTGTGGAGAAGCAGGGCGGCAGCTTTGTGCTCGACTCGGTCACCCATATCGAGCCGGAAAAGCGCATCGTCTGCAACGCGTCGGGCGACTGTCTCGAGTACGACGTGCTCTCCTTCAATGCCGGCAGTTACGTGCCGCGTTCAAAGGTGGTGAACGACGAGGGCGACATCTTCAGCGTCAAGCCCATCGAAAAGCTGCTCGCCGCCCGTGAGCGCATTGCCGAACTGGCTGCCCGGGGGCGGATCACGGTGGGGATAGTCGGCGGCGGTCCGTCGTCGGCGGAGGTCGCCGGCAATATCCTGCAGCTCGTGCGGCGCCGGGGCGGCACCCTGCCGAGGGTGCAAATCTTTTCGGGCTCTTCCTTTATGGGGCGCTTTCCGGAACGGGTGCGGCAATTGGTGCGAGACTCTCTGCAAGAGCGCGGTGTGGAGATCGTCGAACAGGGCTACGTCGGTACCGTGGAAACCGGCAGGATAACCCTGGAAAACGGCACCGTCTTTCCGGTGGACCTCGTCTTTCTGGCCATGGGGGTCGAACCCTCGCCCATTTTCCGGGCTTCGCGGCTGGACGTGGGGCCGGACGGGGGACTTCTGGTCAACCGCTTTCTTCAATGCCCCCGGTTCCCGGAGCTGTTCGGCGGCGGTGACTGCATCTTTTTCGAACCTCACCCCCTCGACAAGGTGGGGGTCTACGCGGTGCGGCAAAACCCGGTGCTCTTTCACAACCTGCTGGCGGCCCTGGAGGGCGGCGAGCTGCAGGCCTTCGATCCGGGCGGACCGTATCTTCTCATCTTCAACCTGGGCGATGGGCTCGGAGTGCTCAACAAACGCTGGCTCACCTTTGGTGGCAGAACGGCGTTCGTGGTCAAGGACTGGATCGACCGCCGTTTCATCCGCCGCTTTCAGGCCATCGAGTGAGGCGAAGGGTGCGGTACCAATAAAAAAGCCCCGCAGATGCGGGGCTTTTTTGCATTGCGCGGTTCTTTCTTAGATCTGCACAACGTTGGCTGCCGCCGGACCCTTGGGGCCGTCAACCACCTCGAACTGAACGCGGGCGCCCTCGTCGAGGGATTTATAACCGTCGCTCTTGATGGCCGAGTAATGGACGAAAACGTCGTTGCCGTTGTCCTGCTCGATGAAGCCAAAACCCTTGGACGCGTTGAACCACTTAACAGTACCTTCTCTCACTTCGTGCTACTCCTTCTTGGTGGCCCCTTTCGGACCGCTTAATAAGAAAATGCCCTTTCCGTTTGCGTTTGACATAACCAGAAAAGGCTGGCAGTAAGTCGCCGGTCGCCGTTCCGAAAAAAAGCCGCACGTCCCGAGGGATTTTGTGCGGCTCGCTTCTTCAGGTGGTTGTCGGCGATCAGCTTATACTACACAAAATAAAAGCTAATATACGTTTCTCTCCACATAAGGACAAGGCTTTTTTTCCGCTGTCGGCATTTTGTTCGAATCCGTTGCTCGCTGCGGCCGGCCTTTTCTGTGCTCAGTAGACCCGGAAAGTGAAGCGCTTGGTATCCCTGGTGTAGTCGGATTCGACGGTGCTGGTCACCTCATAGGTGCCGCGGGCCGCGCTGCGCGGCAGGTAAAGGGGGATGGTGCTGGTGTAGGTGCCGTCGGCGCGCCGCACCCGCACTTCCGGGCTCCCCACCAGGGAACCGTTGAGGGTGATCTCCCGGGTTTCGGTGACCTCGATCTCGCCCACATGGGGCGGGGTGAGGATGGCGTAGCGCATGCTGAGTTCCACCGATTCGCCGGGCCGCACGCTGGCGGGCCAGGCGCTCGCTTCCTCGACGGTGACCACGGTGCCGTAGTCGGGCCGGTAGTTGTAGTCGCGCCAGGTCTGTTCCCGGCCTTTCTTCTGGTCGTAGCCGTAATGGCCGATGGCTCCGCCCACCAGGGCACCCACCAGGCCGCCCATTACGGCGCTGCGGGTCTCGCCGCCGATGATGGCGCCGGCCATGGCGCCGGTGGCGGCGCCGATGGCCGCTCCCGAGGTCGCCCCCCGGCGGTCGGCGGGCATTTCGGCGCAACTGGTGAGCAGGAAGAGGAACGAGACGAGCAGGGCGACGATGGCGACGGGCGTTCTACGCATGGTATTCCCTCCAATTGGGCTTTGAATGGGTGACTTCGGGAGGCTGGAGCTGCAGTCTGTCTCGAAACAGCCTATCCTGTTTGCAGGGTGGCCGTCAACTCTCCTGAAAGGCCCTTCCGAGAGGCCAGCAGTTCTCCGAGCAGAAGACTCAATTCCTCGATCTTGTAAGGTTTGCGGGCCACGCCGCAGAACCCGTAGTCGCGGAAACTGGCCATCACCGGATCGCTCGAATAGCCGCTCGAAACGATGGCCTTTACCTTCGGGTCGATGGCCTTGAGATGCTCGACGGTCTCACGGCCGCCCATGCCGCCGGGGATGGTGAGGTCGAGGATCACCGCGGCGAAGGGGTGGCCGTCCTCGAACCGCTGCCGGTAGGCTGCCACCGCCTCGCCGCCGTCCCGGGCGAAGGAGACGGAGTAGCCGAGATCCTCGAGGAGCAGGCCGGCGATTTCGAGTATGTCCTCGTTGTCGTCCATGACCAGGATATCCCCCTGGCCGGAGACGGTTCGCGAGCCGGAGGCCGGTTCCGCGCGGCCGGCGTCGGCCTTTGCGGTGGCAGGCAGATGAATGGTGAAGGTGGTGCCGCGCCGCTCGGCGGAATCGACCCCGATATGGCCGCCGTGCCGGCTGATGATGGAGTAGACGGTGGCGAGCCCCAGGCCGGTGCCCCTGGGTTTGGTGGTGAAATAGGGATCGAAGATGAGCGGGAGATTTTCCTTTGGGATGCCTCGGCCCTCGTCGGTTACCTCGACCCGTATATAGTTGCCCGGCGGCAGGGTGAGGCCGCTGCTTGGCCGGAGACAGACATTGGCCGCCGACAGCCGCAGGATGCCGCCGTCGGGCATGGCCTGGTCGGCGTTGATGATCAGGTTGCTCAAAACCTGGCTCAGCTGGGCGCTGTCCCCCTCCACCGGCCACAGGTCGTCGGCCAGCAAGAGTTCGCATTCGGTGCGCGAACCCTGCAGGGCGAAGCTCACGGTCTCCCGGATCAGGGGCGCCAGGGCCAGGGGGCGCTTGATCGGCGCGCCGCCTTTCGAGAAGGTGATGAGTTGCTGGGTGAGATCCTTTGCCTTGAGCACCGCCTCCTCGGCCTTGGCGAGCCGCTCGAGCACCATCTGGTCTTCCGGAAAGCGCATTTTGACGAGGGCGATGTTGCCGATGATGGCGGTGAGCAGGTTGTTGAAGTCGTGGGCAATGCCGCCTGCCAGCAGGCCGATGGACTTCAATTTGTCCATCTTGGCCATCTCGTCCTCGAGTCGGCTGCGCTCGGTGACGTCGCGGATTACCAGCACGGCACCGGAAAGCAGGCTGTTTTCGTTGAAAATGGGGGAGGCGCTGGCGTCGATGAAGCGTTCCCAGCCGTCCCGGGCGATGAGGATGGCGTGCCGTTCCTCGGCCCGGTCGCTGGCGCGCAGCGCCCGCACCAGCGGGTCTTCGAGCCGCTGGCGGTCATCGGTGAAAAGCTCGAAGATTTCGGCCAGGGGCCGGCCCACCGCCTCGGCTGCGTTCCAGCCGGTGAGGAGCTCGGCCACCTCGTTTATCAGCACCACCCGGCCTTTGAGGTCGGTGGTGATCACCCCGTCGCCGATGGACTGCAGGGTTATGGCCAACCGTTCCTTTTCGGTGGCCAGGAGGGTCTCCGCCTCTTTGCGGCGGGTGATGTCCTGGAAGCTCTGGGCAATGCCGGCCAGGGTTCCGTCGGCGTCCCGGAAGGGCCGAGCGGTGGCGATGTAGTGGGTCCGCCGGCCATTGGCTTTTTCCTTGGAGCATTCCTGCATCACTTCCTCGCGGCCCTGCTGCACGAGGACCAGGGGGCAGTCCTCGGTGTGGCAGGTGTCGCCGGGCCGCGATTCGTAGCATTTCTGGCAGGGCAGGTTCCCGGAAGGGCGGCCGAAGACCTGGAAGTAGGATTCGTTGGCCAGCTCGATTTCATGGTCGAGGTTGGTGACCACCAGGGGGATGGAGCTGTTGAAAATGTTCTCGAAGAGGTTGCGGGATTCCCGCAAGGCCTTTTCTGTCTGCTGCCGCTCTTTGATTTCGTCCTCGAGGTCGAGGGCCTTGTCCAGCAGTTTTTCGTTGATCCGGGCAATCTCGTCGGCGTTTTCCCGAAGTTGGCGCACGGTCCTGCGCACCAGGTTGATCATCAGGAAAACGAAAATGGCACCGCCCAGAAAGACCGCGCCGGTGACCAGTTCCAGGTAGGCCTGGCTGTCAGCTTGTTGGAGCAGAAGAAAGGCGCCGTAGCCGAACAGAAAGAAGAGAAGAAAGGAGGTGATAACCGTCCAGCGTTGGCTGAGCTCGGCGGGCACCGACCGGCTCACCCGCAGGCAGGTGCGGATGGCGGCGGCCATGAACAGGGCGCCGACCAGCACCATGACGGCGGCGAGGGCATGAAAGGAGAGCATGCAAATCCTTTGCGGTCTTTCCGGGGCCGGCGCGGCGGCTTCCCTGCGGAGTCTGGTGGAGCCGAAGCGGTGGCGGCAGGGGAATCCGGTGAAAAGCGGTTTGTTTCAAAAAATGTAAAGGAATTAGCTGGGTCGGGCAAGAGTAATATTCACTGCCAGGAGGGAAGCGGGCGGGCAAGAGGGATCAGCCCGACTCCCGGAAACGGTAGCCAATGCCGCGTACCGTCTCGATAAAGCCGCCCTGGTCGCCCAGTTTCTTGCGCAGGCTGAAGATCTGCACGTCCACTGCCCGCGGGGTGATCATGTAGTCGTAGCCGCGCACCGCGTCGATGATCTGCTGGCGGGAAAAGACCCAACCGGGCCTCCTGACGAGAAGCGAGAGAATGCCGAACTCGGTGGGGGTGAGATCCACCGGTCGACCGCAGACCGTCACCTGGTGGCGGCCGGTGTCGATCACCAGATCCTGCCTTGCGAGCACCTCGCCCCGCTGCCGGTCTTCTTCCCTGCTTTCCCGGACCTTCCGGCGCAGCACCGCCTTGAGGCGGGACACCAGGACCTTGGGGCTGAAGGGCTTGGGTACGTAGTCGTCGGCGCCGAGGTCGAGGCCGGCCACCATGTCCGACTCCTCGCCCCGGGCGGTGAGCATGACGATGGGGATTTCCGCCGTCTGCTCGGCACCGCGCAACCGCCGGCAGACCTCGAGGCCGTCCATGCCCGGCAGCATGATGTCGAGCAGGACGAGATCCGGCGGCTGCCGCCGCACCTTGTCCAGGGCCTCCTCACCGTTTTCGGCGTATTCGACGAGAAAGCCGTTCTTGATCAGGTTGTAGCTCACCAGTTGTTGGATGTCCTCTTCGTCCTCGACGATGAGCACGGTCTTCTTGGCCATGGTTTCTCAGGAGGAAGGTGATATGGTCTTGGGCCTTGTCGCTGGAGACGTGAACCTGGCACAGAAAAGGAATCTTAGCAGGAAAGCGTTGCGGTCGGTAATTTTTTCGTTGGAAACGATGCAATCGTTCTGCCGCAGGCGGCTGCCGGCAGGAAAGGACGGATCGAAAACAGTGAGAGAAGGGCCGGCCCGGGCAGGTCTTTTCAGCAGGCAGGCCGGTTCCCCTGCCCGCGGGCGGGGGAAGCAGGGGCCAACTCAGCCGAAGCGGCCGGTGAGGTAATCCTCGGTGAGCCGGTGGCTGGGGTTGGTGAAGATTTCGTTGGTTTTGCCCACCTCGATGAGGTCGCCCAGGTGAAAGTAGGCGGTGCGCTGGGAGACCCGGGCCGCCTGCTGCATGGAGTGGGTGACGATGGCGATGGTGTAGTCCTTGCGCAGCTCGTCGATGAGTTCTTCTATCTTGGCGGTGGCGATGGGGTCGAGGGCCGAGCACGGTTCGTCCATCAGGATGACCTCGGGGCTCACCGCGATGGTGCGGGCGATGCAGAGCCGCTGCTGCTGGCCGCCGGAAAGGCCGGTGCCGGGCTGGGGCAGGCGGTCCTTCACTTCTTCCCAGAGACCGGCGCGCTTGAGGGAGGTTTCGACGATTTCGTCCTCCTCGGCCTTGTTGCGGACCAGTCCGTGGATGCGGGGGCCGTAGGCGATGTTGTCATAGATCGACTTCGGAAAGGGGTTCGGTTTCTGAAAGACCATGCCGACCTGGGCCCGGAGCGGCACCACATCGATGTTTTTGTCATAGATGTTGGTGTCGTCGAGGATGATCTCACCGGTCACCCGGCAGTTGTCGATGGTGTCGTTCATCCGGTTCAGGCAGCGCAGGAAGGTCGACTTGCCGCAGCCCGAGGGGCCGATCATGGCGATCACCTCGTTGCGGCCGATGTCGATGGTGACTTCGTGGATGGCGTGCTTGTCGCCGTAGAAGACGTTCACGCCGCGGCAGCGCATGCGGGGGTTGTCGACCTCCACCGGGCCGACGGTGCCACGGTGCTCCTTGTCGTACTTGAGGTGTTTTCTGTGGGGCATGGCTTCCTGAGGGCTGTTTTGCCGCGTGGTCGTGGAGCGCGGGATTTGCGCCGGTCATTCCGGATTTCCCCGGCCACTATACCGCAAACCAGACCGGCATCTCAAGACGGGAAGAAGAAAAAACGATTTTATATAGGAGTAACCCGGATGGGGCGCGGCGATCACGGCCCACCCGGGCTCGATTTGCGAAAAAAACGCTTTACATGGCAAGCGGAATGAGCTCCGTCGCCGCTTTCTGGAAACTGTCGCGTTCCTCCTGCGGCAGCGGGATGAGCCCCTTGTCGGCGAGATAACCTTCGTCGCCCCAGGCCTTGTCGCTGGTAAACTCGGCGAGGAATTCCCGGATGCCGGGAATGGTGCCGGCATGGGCCTTCTTGACGTAGATGTAGAGGGGGCGGGACACCTTGTAGGCACCGTCGGCGATGGCTTCGAAGGTGGGCTCTGCCCCTTCGATCACCGAACCCTGCACCTTGTCGGAGTTCTGGTCGAGGAAGCTGAAGCCGAAGATGCCAAAGGCGTTGGGATTGGCTTCGAGCTTCTGGACGATGAGGTTGTCGTTTTCGCCGGCCTCGATGAAGCCGCCGTCCTCACGCAGGGTGTGGGCGATGGCCTTGAACCGGTTCTTGTCTGTTTCATGAAGGGCCTTCAGCCAGGGGAATTCCTCGGCGCCGGCCTCCATCACCAGCTCGACAAAGGCGTCACGGGTACCCGAGGTGGGGGGCGGGCCGAGCACTTCGATCTTTACGGCGGGCAGCGCCGGGTTGATATCCTTCCAGGTTTTGAAAGGGTTGGCCACGGTTTTTTCGGAACCGTCGGCGGCGGGCACCTCTTTGGCCAGGGCCAGGAAGAGCTCCTTGCGGCTGAGGGTGAGCGGGGCGCCGGCTTTGGCGTTGGCCAGCACGATGCCGTCGTAGCCCACCTTCACCTCCACCACGTTTTTGACGCCGTTGGCCTGGCACTGGTCGAATTCACTTTTCTTGATGCGGCGCGAGGCGTTGGTGATGTCCGGGTACTGGACGCCGACGCCGGTGCAAAAGAGCTTCATGCCGCCACCGGTGCCGGTGGCCTCGATCTTCGGGGTCTTGAAGCCGGTGGTCTTGCCGAACTGCTCGGCCACCACGGTGGCAAAGGGATAGACCGTGGAGGAGCCGACGACGGAAATGTAGTCGCGGGCCTCGGCATTGCCGGCAAACGCCATTGAGGCAAGGGCGGCTGCGGCGAGGATGGTTTTTTTGCTGAACATTGGTGTCCTCCTTCATAAAAGGGCAAAGCTTTTGTTCGCTGGTTTGACTGTGCGTTTTCCGGCTGGCCGGGGCGCACGATGTGCTCTTCGAAGATGCCCTACTGTAGCGGCTAAATGTTAATATTCCGTTAAGAAAGAATTAAATTTAATGAATGGCTGGGCAGCGAGGCATGCCGCCGGTGGTGTCTCTACCAGCGGCGTTCGAAGCGGTTGCGCAGGAACACGGCCAACGAGTTCATGGCGATCAGGAAGAGGAGCAGGACGATGATGGCGGCGGAGGTCCGCTCCACAAAGGCCCGTTCCGGCGAGTCGGCCCACAGGTAGATCTGCACCGGCAGCACGGTGGAGGGGTCGGTGAAGCCATGGGGGATGTCGACGATGAAGGCGACCATGCCGATCATCAGCAACGGGGCGGTTTCACCGAGGGCCCGGGCCATGCCGATGATGGTGCCGGTAAGCATGCCGGGCATCGCCAGAGGCAGGACGTGGTGGGCCACCATCTGCATTTTTGAGGCACCGACCCCGAGGGCCGCCTCGCGGATGGAGGGCGGCACCGACTGCAGGGCGGCGCGGCTGGCGATGATGATGGTGGGGAGCGTCATCAGCGTCAACACCAGGCCGCCCACCAGCGGCGCCGAGCGCGGCAGGTTGAGGAAATTGATGAACACGGCGAGCCCGAGCAAGCCGAAGACGATGGAGGGAACCGCGGCCAGATTGTTGATGTTGACCTCGATGAGGTCGACCCAGCGGTTCTTGGGGGCGAATTCCTCGAGAAAGACGGCGGCGGCCACCCCAATGGGGAAGGCCAGCGACAGGGTGATGAGCAGGGTGAGGATGGAGCCCACGGTGGCGCCCAGGATGCCGGCCAGTTCAGGCTCTCTGGAGTCGCCGGCGGTGAAGAAGGTGGTGTTGAACCTCTTTTTGAGGCGGCCTTCGGCGAGCCAGGTGTCGAGCCAGGCGAGCTGCTGGTCCGAGAGGCGGCGGTCGGCCTCGGTCACGTCGCGGCTGATGTGGCCCTTCATCAGCATGTCGACGTCGTCGTCAACCGGCAGCCAGATTTCGCGGGTTTCGCCCACCAGGGACGGGTCGGACTCCACCATGGCCTGCAGCCGGAAGGCGGCACCCGGGGAGATGAGGGAATTGAGCTCTTTTTTTTCGCGGCGGCTGCTGGCGTCGGGAAACTGCTGGCGCAGCGCGTCTTTAATGAGGGCCGGGTAGTTGCTGGAGGCGGGATTGTCAACAATCACCGATTCCGGCGCAAAGGTGATGGGGAGTCGCACGGCGGTCTGCAGAAAAGCCGTGTGGCCCTGGCCGAAGATGCTCACGAAGAGCAGGGCCAGGAAGAGGAGGCTGGCCACGATGGCGGCGAGCCCGTAGAGCCGGAAGCGGCGCTCGGCCCGGTAGCGGCGGGCCAGACCCCGGTTGACGACGTCGATTGCCTTGGCGGTGGGCTGGGTCTGGTTACTCATACTGCTCCCGGTATTTGCGGACCACGTAAAGGGCGATGATGTTGAGCACCAGGGTGACCACGAAGAGAACGAGGCCCAGGGCAAAGGCGGCCAGGGTTTTCGGGCTGTCGAATTCCTGGTCGCCGACCAGCAGCGTCACGATCTGCACGGTCACCGTGGTCACCGCCTGCAGGGGGTTGGCAGTGAGGTTGGCGGCGAGCCCGGCGGCCATGACCACGATCATGGTCTCGCCGATGGCCCGCGACACGGCGAGCAGCACGCCGCCCACGATGCCGGGCAGGGCCGCCGGAATCACCACCTGGCGGATGGTTTCGTTGGGCGTGGCGCCGAGGGCGTAGGAGCCGTCGCGCATGGCCTGGGGCACGGCGTTGATCACGTCGTCGGCCAGCGACGAGACAAAGGGAATGATCATGATGCCCATGACCAGGCCGGCGGCGAGCGCACTTTCCGAGGAGACATCGAGGCCCAGGAGGCCGCCGGCGTCGCGGATAAAGGGCGCCACGGTAAGCGCTGCGAAGAAGCCATAGACCACGGTGGGGATGCCGGCCAGAATCTCGAGCAGCGGCTTGGCCACGGCCCGGAACTTTTTATGGGCGTATTCGGAGAGGTAGATGGCCGACATCAGCCCCAGGGGCACCGCCACCAGCATGGCGATGCCCGAGATCATGGCGGTGCCGGCAAAGACCGGGATGGCGCCGAAGGCGCCGGAGGAGCCCACCTGGTCGGCGCGGATGGCCATCTGCGGGCTCCACTTGAGGCCGAAGAGGAAATCGGTGATCGGTACCGAGCGGAAGAAGCGGACCGCCTCGAACAGTACCGACAGCACGATGCCGATGGTGGTGAAGATGGCGAAGGTCGAGCAGGCCACCAGAAAAGCGGTGAAGAATTTTTCCACTTGGTTGCGGGCCCGCATGGCAGGGGCGATGCGGCGCCAGGCAAAAGACAGACCGGCCAGACCGAGGGCCATGCCGACCACGGCCAGGGCCGCGTTGCCGGTGGCCTTCAATTGCAGGTAGTGGTCGGCCGCCGCTTGGATTTCTGGTTTTATCTCGCCGGTTACGATTTTACCCTGGGCCAGGTTTTTTATGTCGTTGACCACCAACAGCAAGCGGTTTTCCGGGAGCGAACGGATAGATTCCGGCAGGTCGTGGATGAGCAACCGGGTGACCACCGTCGGCTCGCAGAGCTTCCAGAAGACAAAGAGGATAAGAGCGGGGATGCCGCACCAGAGGGCGGTATAGAGCCCATAATAGACGGGCCGGGAGTGCAGCCGGCTTTCACCGCCGGCCCGCCGGCCCACGGCAACCGCCCGTTTCTTGCCGAAAGAGTAGGCGAGAGCTGAGAGGGCAAGCAGTGCTATGACGAGAGTTGTCGGCGACATGGTCTCCGCTGGTGGGTTCCGGATGAGCGGCCGGAAAGGAAAGAGTCAACTGTGAGGGCTATGTACCCGATTGCCTGGGGAGGGACAAGGAATTTCTCGGTAAAGTGGCCCAACTCTCGCATTCTACGGTTAAAATTCCATTAATAAACCGTTTCAGTATGGTTAGACAGAGTGACAGAATACTCCATTTCGGCTACTTGTAAAACCGAAAGTAACCCGACCGGTTTCCAGGGGGCAGTTGGCGTTTTTTCGTCCCTGAATCCGTGTGCCTCCGGCAAGAGTAAAGTGCCGAGGCAGTGGTGGTGACTGCGCACGCCACCGGGTTGAAAGCAGCTCTTTTTTTCGAACTCTGCTTTGTTTTGCCGGAAACCGTCACGGGCGCAAGGAGATCTTCGTGCAGCCATGAATCGCAATAAACTCTTTTGGCAGCTCTTCCCGGTTCATGTTTTCATCCTGTTCGGGGTAACGGTCTCCTTTCTGTGGTACGGCGGTCTGGCCCTGAAGCGTTTTTATCAGGACCATACCACCGCCGGGCTTGAGGCCCAGGCCCGGCTTCTGGAGTCTCGGGTGAGAGGCCTTGTGGAGGCCGGACGGATCGGCGAGCTTCAGGAATCCTGCCGCCAGGCCGGCCGGCTGGTTTCCAGCCGGATCACCGTGGTCGACCGTTACGGCACCGTGCTGTGCGACACGAGCCAGGATCCGGCCAAAATGGAAAACCACGCCGACCGCCCGGAAATCCAGGAAGCCCTGGCCGGCGCAACTGGTGTGTCGGTGCGGTTCAGCACCACCACCGGCCGCGACATGCTCTACGTGGCGGTTCCGGTGATCTCCGCGGGCCGTGCGGTGGCCGTGCTGCGCACCGCCCTGCCGCTTACCGCCATGGAGCGTACCCTCACGGCGGTTTTCTGGCGCACCGCCGCCGGTATCGGCTTCATCGCTGTGCTCGCCGCCCTGGCGACCCTGCTGGTGTCGCGTCGGCTCAGCAGGCCGCTGGAGATCATGAAACAGGGAGCGCTTCGCTTTGCGGCAGGCGATTTCGGCAGCCGGGTCTCGGTGTCCGGGCCCGAAGAGATCGCCGGGCTCGCTCAGACTTTGAACCGCATGGCCGCCCAGCTCGACGAGCGGATCCGGGCGGCGGTGAGCCAGCGCAACGAGATCGAGACCATGGTGGCGAGCATGCTGGAGGGGGTGCTTGCCGTAGATACCGGAGAGAAAATTCTCTACTCCAACCGGGCGGCCCGGGAGCAGCTCGGCATCGAGACCGACGATCCCCAGGGCGTGGCCGTGGTCGAGGCGGTGCGCCACGTCGATCTTCTCCGGCTCATCCAGCAGACCATCGTTTCCGACCGGCCGGTGGAGGGCGCGGTGGTTTTCAACCAGGGGCGGGACGAAGAGCGCATCCTCCAGGTGCATGGGGCGCAACTGGTCGATGCGGCCCGGCAGCGGATCGGCGCCCTCATCGTGACCAACGACGTCACCCGCCTGCTGCGGCTCGAGAACCTGCGCCGCGATTTCGTGGCCAACGTCTCCCACGAGCTGAAGACGCCGATCACTTCGATCAAGGGCTACGTGGAGACCCTGCTCGACGAGGTAAAGGGGCCGCCGCACGTCCACGAGTTCCTCGAGATCGTGATGAAACATGCCAACCGGCTGCAGGCCATCGTCGAAGACCTGCTCACTTTGTCGCGCCTCGAGCAGGACAAGGAGCGCCAGGCCATAGCCCTTGCTCCGGGAGCGGTGGAGGAGGTGCTGCGCTCGGTGGTCGAGCTCAGCCGGCCGCGGGCCGCCGCCAAGAACATAAAGCTCGTGCTGCGCTGCGCACCAGGGCTCGAAGCGGAAATGAACGGGCCGCTGCTCGAGCAGGCGATCCTCAATCTGGTGGAAAACGGTATCCGCTACAGCGAGCCGGGAGGTTCGGTGACGGTGGCGGCCGACAGCGACGGCACCCGCATCCTCATCCAGGTCAGCGACACCGGGCCCGGTATCGCTGCCCACCATCTGCCCCGGCTCTTCGAGCGCTTCTACATCGTCGACAAGGCCAGAACCCGGAAACTCGGCGGCACCGGCCTGGGGCTCGCCATTGTCAAGCACATCGTGCAGGCTCACCACGGCCGGGTGCGGGTGGAAAGCGAGCCGGGACGCGGCAGCACCTTTACCGTCAGCCTGCCGTTGCGGGCTCCGCGCCAGGCCTCCTGAGCCGGGGTGGCGGGGCCTGAATTTTGCCGAGACGCGGGTTTTTCTTGATTTGTCCCCAGCGGTTCAATACGGTATGGCCTAAGGCGGCGCGCGGTGCGTGCCCATCTCTCATGTTTTCCTGCCAGCTTCCGGAGAAGAGCATATGTTCAAGCATCTGCAGAAAGATATCGAAAATCTCCAGAACAAGATCATCACCATGGGCGGCGAGGTCGAGGACCGGGTGATGAAGGCCAGCCTGTCGGTCATCAAGCGCGATGAAGCAATGGCCAACGCGGTGATCGAGGCCGATCGCGACATCGACCAGATGGAGGTGGACATCGAGGAGCACTGCCTGAAGATCCTCGCTCTCTACCAGCCGGTTGCCATCGATCTGCGGTTCATCATCGCCGTGCTCAAGATCAACAACGAGCTCGAGCGGGTGGGCGACATCGCCGTCAACATCGCCGAGCGCGGCGCTTTTCTTTCCGGGTACAAGGATTTCAAGATCCCCTACGACATCACCCGCATGGCCAACAAGGTGGAGAGCATGCTGACCCGCTCCATCGATGCCCTGGTCCACATGGACGTGCAGCTCGCCCACAAGATCCGGGCCGAGGACGACGAGGTCGACAACTTGAACCGGGAGATGTACTCCATCGTCAAGGATGAGATCGGCACCAACCCCGAGGACATCAACTGCTACCTGCACGCCATCTCCGCCGGCCGCCATCTCGAGCGGATCGGCGATCTGGCCACCAACATCGCCGAGGACGTCATCTATCTGGTCGATGCCGAAATCGTCCGCCATACCCCGGAGGTCTTCGAAGACTGAGAGGGCAATCTCCCCGACAGGTCCGACGCGTCAGGCAAAACCAGACGGGTCGGACCGTCTCTCCCCCCCCTTTTGCCGCTTTTTTATCTCTCAGAACAGGGCGCTGCCGATCATCAGCAGGCCGAGGCCGATCAGGCCGATAAAGATCACCCGCAGGTACTGCTCGGTGTGCAGCGTGTCGTAACAGCGGGCCCCGAGGAAGACGCCCGCCAGCACCGCCGGCACCGTGGCCGCAAGCAGACCGGTGACCCGGCCGGTGGTGAGGCCGCTGGCCAAATGGCCGAGGGCGGTGATGACGCCGCTCGTGAAGAAGAAGGCCGAAAGGGTCGCCTTGATCTCGTCTTTGCGCCAGTTGGTGAGGGAGGCGTAGATGATGGTGGGCGGGCCGCCGGCGGAAAAAAGGGCGCTGATGATACCGGTGGCAAAGCCCGCAAGAAACGGCCAGAAGGCGGCCATCTGCCGGGGCCGCGGCCGGCGGTTGAGGCTGAACAGGCCGTAGAGCACGATGAGGCTGCCCATCAGAATCTGCAGGACGCGGCTTTCGGTCCTGGCCAGAAAGAGGAGCCCGAGGCCGATCCCCGGCAGGCAGCCCATGAGCAGGGGCAGCACCTTGCGCGGGTCCACGTCCCGCCGGTGACGCCAGGAGAGAAACGAGGTGATGACCAGGCCGTTCAGCATGGACAGCGGCACCGCCACCTTGATGTCGTGGACGAGCACCAGCAGCGGCATGGCAACGAGGCCGGCGCCGAAGCCGGTGAGGCCCTGGGTGAAGCCGGCGGCGAGGAAGATGGCGGCGGTGGCGGCGAAGGTGAGCATGGCGGCAGCCTGAGGTGGTGTTTTTTGATAATGGTGGGCGAACATAGCACGTTTGGCGGCCGATGTCTTGACGTCTTCCGAAGAAGGCTTAAATTTTAGTCATGGGAAGAAAAAGGAAAGCAAAATCAAACTGAAAGGAGGTGAAACGTAATGTTCGATCTGTTACCGTTCCGGCATCATCGGCACAGCGTTCCCGATCTCTTCAGGGAGATGGAGAGCATGATGCGGCAGATGCGGGAGGGCTTCCCCTTCCTGCCCGAGACGGGCAGCGAATTCGGCGGCGAGTGGTCGCCGCGGGTGGACATTGCGGAAACCGAAACCGCCATCGAGGTGAAGGCCGAGCTCCCGGGTCTCGAGCACAAGGACATCGACATCTCGCTCGAGCGCGATCTTCTGGTGATCAAGGGCGAGAAGCAGAAGGAAACGGAAAAGAAGGAAGCTTCCTTCCACCGGGTCGAGCGCACCTACGGCTCCTTCTTCCGGGCCCTGCGGCTACCGGTTGAGGTGGAGACCGACAAGGTCGAGGCGGTGTTCAAGAACGGCGTGCTGACCATCACCCTGCCGAAGAGCGAGGAAGGCAAAAAGAAGATCACCCACATCGAAGTCCATTGACCCTTTGACGGGTCGTGACACGAAAAGGCTCCCCACCGGGGAGCCTTTTCCGCTTTGTGGCGGGGAAAAAAAGCCTGACCGCCAAGGGTTCAGCGCGAAAAGGGTGATGCCCATGCCCCGGCACAGTACCTTTCCTTACTCCTTACTCTGCTGGCAACCGTACGAGATAGCCTCTTTTGCCGCGGACGATGACGAAACCGAGGGGTTCCCTTCCCAAGTATTTTTCCATGGCTTGACCATAGTCGTCCAGGGATCGAAGCTCAATCTCGCCAAGTTTGGCGATCCGGTCGCCTGGTTGCAGGCCTGCCCGGGCAGCCGGCGAGCCCGGCGCCACCTCTTCTATCCGCAGACCCTCGCGGCCACTGCCGGCGACGATGCCGAACCGTTCGCGGCTGTACCTGAGGCCGTAGCCGGCCGGGATTTCGGTGAGCACGAACTGGCGCTGGAAGGAGTCATTGCCCCGCAGCACGGTGACCCCGATGCCGCTGCCCGGCGGGTAGGCGTCGAGGGTGGCGAAGAACTCCGCCGGCGACGAGAGCGGCACCCCGTCGAGGCGCTGGATAACATCGCCCATCCGCAGGCCGGCGGCGGCTGCCGGCGAATTGGGCTCGACCTGGAGCACGAGCACGCCGCTTCTGCCCCGTTCGCGCCGGAAGGAATCGCCCACCTCCACCGGGATGATGCCGAGAAAACCGGCCCTGGTGGTGCCCTTGGCGATGAGGTCGGCCAGCAGCCGGCGGGCGGTGTCGATGGGGATGGTGAAGCCGATGCCCTGGGCCTGGCGGGCGATGGCGGTGTTGATGCCGATCAGCTCGCCGTTGAGGTTCAGGAGCGGACCGCCGGAGTTGCCGGGGTTGATCAGCGCGTCGCTCTGCAGAAAGGTGGCGTATTCGCCGTTGCCCACCGGGATCTGGCGCCGCGGGCCGGAAAGCACGCCGGTGGTGATCGAGTGGCCCAGGCCCAGGGGGTTGCCGATGGCGATCACCGTCTCGCCGGCCATGAGATCGTCGGAGCGGCCCGGGGCCAGAAAGGGAAAGGGCGGCTCTCCTTCTATCCTGAGCACCGCCAGGTCCACCCGGTCCGCCACGCCGACGAGATTCGCCTGCAGTTCCCGGGTGTCGTCGGGCAGCGCAACGAAGATTTTGGAGGCCTTGCGGATGACGTGCGCGTTGGTGAGCACGTAGCCCTGCTGGTCGATGATCACCCCGGAGCCCAGAGATTCGGTGGTGTAGGTGCGGGGCGGTGCGAATTCCCTGAAGAACTCGTCGAAGAGCGGGTCGGAAAAGCCGAAGAAAGGCGAGGAGCGCTTGACGATCTGCTCGGTGCGGATGTTGACCACGGCGGGCAGGGCTTTTTCCACCGCTGCCACCACCGGGGTGCGGCGCTCGGCAGCCTGGAGGGCGGCAGCCTGGAAAGCGGCGCACAGCAGAACAAGGAAGAGGAAGAGGAATTTTTTGGCCGGCATGACTTTTTTCTCCGCAGAGGAGGTGTCGGTGAATCAGGAACCGAAGACGAGCTTGTTCAGGATGAGGCCGAAGAAACTGCTGCCGCTGCCCGAGAAATGCCAGCCCAGGTGCAGGCGGCAGCCGCGGCAGAAGGCGAAGCTCCAGGCCAGGCCCGGAAACCAGGTGTGCTCCAGGGTGGGGATCCCCTCCACGGCACAGCCCTCGGCCAGGGTATAACAGCCGATCCGGAAGATGACGCCGGCCGGGTTGTGGAAGGTGTGCTGGTGGTTGCCGGAAACCACGGTTTCATGGACCCGGCTGGTCACCGGCCGTCCGCAGTCCCGGCAACGGATAGCTTTTTCTGCCTCCTCGGAGCTGGTCCTGTCGTTGTCCGGGGCGAGACCTGGGGCTGGGGAAAAACCCTTTGCCCGGCGGGCCTGACGGAGTGCAGGCTGTGGTGTGTGGGAAGGCATCGGCAGCGTCCAGAAAAGGTCGGCCGTTCAGAGGCTTTCCACCCGGTTGCGGCCGCCGCGCTTGGCCGCATAGAGCGCCTGGTCGACCCGGCTGAGCAGGCTCTCCAGGGTGTCGTCGGCTTGCAGGGAGGTGGCGCCGGCGCTCACCGTCACCGCGCCCACCGCCTCGATCTCGTATTCGGCCACCCGCCGCCGCAGCTTCTCGGCCAGCAGGCGCGTCTGTTCGGGGCCGGTGGAGGGCAGCAGGATGAGAAATTCCTCGCCGCCCCAGCGCCCGAAGAGATCGGTCATCCGGATCGAGTCCGAAACGAGCCGTGCCACTTCCCGCAGGGCCACGTCGCCGGCGGCGTGTCCGAAGGTGTCGTTCACCTGCTTGAAGTGGTCGATGTCGAAGAGTATGATCCCCAACTCGGTGCGGTAGCGCAGCGCCCGGTCGATCTCGGATTCGAGCAGATCGTCGATCTTGCGGCGGTTGAACAGACAGGTAAGGGCGTCGTAGTTGGCCGAGACCTCGAGCCGTTCCTCGAGCATCTTGCGGTCGGTGATGTCCTGCAGGGTTTCGATGGCGGCCACCGTCTCGCCCCGGTTGTTGTAGATCGGCGCCGCCTCGAAGGTGATGTAGCGCTTGCGGCCGCCGATGTTGTCGAACCAGGCCTCGGCGTGCCAGCCCTTGGGCACCAATATGGACTTGTAGTAGGTCCGGTAGTACTGGGCCAGGTTGGTGGGTTCCTCGCCGTCGAGGATAATGTCGGCCAGGCACGGCCGCCGCTCGCCGTAAAAAACCTTGTAGTGGGTGTCGGTGCCGATGATCTCTTCCGCGCGCACGCCGGTCAGCCGCTCGCAGGCCTTGTTCCAGTAGATCACCCGGTGGTTGCGGTCGATCACGAAAGTGGGCACCGCCGAGTACTTGACGAGGCGGAGCTCGAAGTCCTTCTGCTCGCGGAGCAGTTCGTCGTGCTGTCTCAGTTGCCGGAGCAGCCGGCCCAGGGGGCGCATGAAAAAGAAGTAGAGGGCCGGCAGGGCCAGGATCAAAAAAAGCGACCATTCGAGCAGAACTGCGGCGGCCGGCGGCAGGGTGGGCAAAAAACCCACCACCAGGGTGACGAAGATTTCGGCCAGCAGCACCGAAAGTGCGCCCGCCGCCAGCAGCCGGCAGGGGGTGGCGTAGCGTTTCGGCAGCCGGACGAAATCCGGCGTGGAGCCGTTTTCGTCCGGGATTTCAAGGCAGTCTTCTCGCATCGCTGGTTCGGTTGAATGGAAGGGGGCGCCGTTCAAGTCTGCTCGGCGAATTCAGCATCGATTTTCTCGATCTCAGCCTGGGCTTCCTCCCACTTATAATAGTGGCGTTCGAGTTTCGATTCCAGACTTTTATATTCCCGGCTGCACTCGGAAAAAGCCACCTCGTCACGGTAGAGCTCGGGGTCGGCCAGTTTCTTCTCGAGAGTATTTTTGCGCTTTTCGAACTGTTCAATTTCCTTTTCGGCGGCCTCGACGATTTTCTTGAAGGGCGCAAGCCGTTTGTTCTTCTCCTGGCGCAGCCTGGCCTGTTCCTGGCGGGCCGCCTTGCCACGCCCGCGGTTGTCGGTTTTTTCCGGCGGAGCGGCCGCCTGGTTGGCGGTTTCTCTGGCCGCCGGCGGGGCCGCCGCCTGTTCTTCGAGTATTTTGCGGCGGTAGAGGTAGTCGTCGATATTTCCTTCGTAGACCGTGGCGGCCCCGTCCCGGATTTCCAGCACCTTGTTCGCGAAGCCGTTGACGAAATAGCGGTTGTGGGAGACCACCACGATGGTGCCGTCGTACTGGCGCATCGCTTCCTGGAGCACGTCCTGGGAGGCCATGTCCAGGTGGTTGGTGGGCTCGTCGAGGATGAGCAGGTTGGCGGGCTGGACGATCATGCGGGCCAGCGCCACCCGGCTTTTCTCGCCGCCGGAGAGGACTTGCACCTTTTTTTCGACCTCGTCGTCGCGGAACAGGAAGGCGCCGAGCAGAGAGCGGACCTGGGCCACCGGCATGTCGCCGGAGACGGCGTGCACGGTCTGCAGAATGGTGTACTGGGGCGAGAGTTCCTGGGCCTGGTGCTGGCCGAAGTAGGAAGGCAGCACGTTGTGGCCCATCGTCACGAAGCCGCCATTGGCCGTTTCCAGGCCGGCCAGGATCTTGACCAGGGTCGATTTGCCGGCGCCGTTGACGCCGATCACCGCCAACTTGTCGCCGCGCTGGAGTTGAAAGTTTAGGTCCGCAAAGACCTGCCTGCCGTCGAAGCTCTTGCTGAGTTTTTCGACTTTGAGCACGTCGCGGCCACAGTCGGCGGCGGGCGGAAAGCGGAAGTCCACGGTGTGTTCGGTCTCCGAGATCTCGAGCATCTCCATTTTGGAGAGCTGGCGGAGCCGGCTCTGCACCTGCTTGGCCTTGGTGGACTTGGCCCGGAAGCGCTGGACAAAGCGCATGGTCTGTTTGATCTGGGCCTGCTGGTTGGCATAGGCGGCCCGCTCCACCTGCAGGCGGATTTCCTTTTCCTCGACGTATTTCGAGTAGTTGCCTTTATAGGCCGTGAGCCTGCCGAGGCTCAGCTCCCAGGTGAGGTTGGTGGTCTTGTCGAGAAAGGCCCGGTCGTGGGAGATGATCAGAAACGACCCGTCGTAAGTGGACAGAAAGCCCTCGAGCCAGGTGAGGGAATCGAGGTCGAGGTGGTTGGTGGGCTCGTCGAGCAGCAGCAGACTCGGCCGGGCGAGCAGCATCTTGGCGAGCATGAGGCGCATGAGCCAGCCGCCGGAGAGTTCCCGGGCCGAGCGGTCGAAGTCCGCCTCCCGGAAGCCCAGGCCGGTGAGAATGCGGCCGATTTCCGCCTGCACCCGGTAGATGTCGATCCGCTCCAGCCGGTGCTGGAGCTCGCCCTGTTCCTTGAGCAGCGCCGCGAATTCCGGAGCGGAAGGAGTGGTGGAGGAAAGCTCCCGGTTCACCCGGTCGAGGTCGGCCTGCAGAGCGAGGGCCTCGGCAAAGGCGGTTTCCGCCTCCTGGTAGATGGTGCGGTCCGAGACCAGGGCGCTGGCCTCCTGGGGCAGGTAGCCCACGGTGCAGGAACGGGCCCGGGAGAGGACCCCGGCGTCGGTCTCGGTGAGGCCGGCCATGATCTTCATCAGGGTCGAGACTTCCTTAAACAGATACTTGTCGCCGAAGCGTATATCGAGAGTGTTGATGGCCAGCATTTTTTTTACTTGTCTCGCTCTCCGAGGGCGCGGCCGGCGGGAAGAAGGGATGCTTCCACACCAGTGTGACCCTGGCAAGTGTTTCTTTTCGTGTTCGCTCCGGTCAGAACAGGACCACAGACAGATCTCTTTATAACTTTGAGCCTTTTGTATTGAGAAAGCGGGGACGCTGTCAGGCAGTGCCGTGGCTGATCCGGGTCGATTACCAGCTCCAGCCGCTGGAGGAGCCCCAACTCGTCGAGCCGGCGCAGATTGTTGTTTCTCTGGCCCTGAAAGAGGGAGCGGTCGGCCGGGGCAATAGCCAGCCGCGCCCTGCCGCCGGGCCCGGCGGCGGCAAGATGTCGGCGGGTTTCCAGGAAAAAAAGGCGCGCCCCCACCAGTTCGCCGAAGGCCGGGTGATAGGGGCCGGCGGTCACCTTCCGGGCCAGTTCCTCGGTGGGCTGGAGCCCCATGCGTACCACTTTGATGGAATGCAGGTCAAAGAGTTTTTTGAGCCGGCCGCAGAGGGCCACGGCCCGGTTCAGGGAGAGGGGCTGGTAGGCGCCGGCCCGGCGCAGCCGGTCGAGCTCGCTGCCTTCGAGAACCACCGTCGGGTAGAGCCGCACGAAATCCGGCTTGAGGTGCGCCACCTGCCGGGCCGAGGCAAGAAGCGAGGAGGTGGTCTCGCCGGGCAGGCCGGGCATGAGCTGGGCGCCGATCCTGAGACCCGCTTTGCGCAGGTGGCCGAAGGCGCGCTGCACGTCATCGGCACTGTGGCCGCGGTGGCTGGCAAGAAGCACCGCCGGGGTCATCGACTGGATGCCCAGTTCGACGATGCCGACCCCGTGTTGTTTCAAAAAAGAACCGGTTTCCGGCCCCACGTAATCGGGCCGGGTGGAGAGGCGGATCTCCTGCACGGTGCCTGCTTCGAGAAAGGAGTGGCAGGCCGCGAGCAGTTCTCTTTGCCGGGCCAGGGGGAGGCCGGTGAAGGAGCCGCCGTAGAAGGCGACCTGCACCGGTGCCGCGGGATCTCGGCGCGGCCGGCCGAGCCAGGAGCCGATGGTGACTTTTACCGTCTCGGCGCTGAGCTCACCGCTGCGGCCGCTGATCGCCTGCTGGTCGCAGAACAGGCAGCGGTGCGGGCAGCCCTGGTGGCTGATGAAGAGGGGCACGACAAAGGGCGGCATGATCTTTCGGCGGTTCAGCGGCGGTTCAGCTCGTCGAGCCGTGCCGCCAGGGATTCGAGGGCCTGGGCGGCGGCCTGCTGCTCGGCTTCCTTCTTGTTGCGGGCGCAGCCGGTGCCGAGCACCAGGCCGCGGAAATGCACGGAACAGGTAAAGCGCTTGTCGTGGTCCGGCCCCTCTTCACGGTCGACGCCGTACTCCGGCGGCTCGTTGAAGTGTTCTTGGAGCCGTTCCTGCAACCGGCTCTTGCTGTCGGCCCGGCCGTGGCTGGAAGCGTTGCCGGCGACGAGGGGCTCGACCAGGGGCTGCACCAGTTCAAAGGTGCGCTGGTAGCCCGCTTCCTGAAAGAGAGCGCCGAACAGGGCCTCGAGGCAACCGGAAAGGATGGAGGGCTTGTTGCGGCCGCCGGAACCTTCCTCGCCCCGGCCGAGCAGGATAGCCTCACCCAGGCCGATGCCAGAGGCGATCACGGCGAGGCTGGTCTCGTTGACGGTGGCGGCCCTGAGCCGGGTCATCTCGCCTTCCCGCATCTGGGGGAAGCGGCTGAGAAGCAGGCTCGACACCACCAGGTCGAGGACCGCGTCGCCCAGAAACTCGAGGGTCTCGTTGCTGTCGAGCAGGGTGGCGTTTTCAAAGGCGTGGGAACTGTGGGTCAAAGCCCGGCGCAGCAGGGCGCGGTCCTGGAAGACATAGCCGAGGGTGTTCTCGAGCGGGGTCGGGGTCATGGAGTTGGGGTCCGGGGAAGAGAATAACGCTTTCCCTGTCGCGTGGGGAAGCGGGGGTTTTTCGGGAGATTTTCCCTTGTCAAAAAAAAATATCTGTGTTTAATATGCGCCCACACATCCGAGGCGGCGTAGCCAAGTGGCTAAGGCAGCGGTCTGCAAAACCGTTATTCACCAGTTCAAATCTGGTCGCCGCCTCCATCGGTTGTTTCAGGCCCGCCGGTTTTCCGGCGGGCTTTTTTTTACGGCCGCCCGGTTCCGGGAAAAAAGAAACCGCCCCCGGTGGGTGGCGGAGCGGTTTCGAGGTGGGAAAGCGGCAGTTTACCCGGAGTGCCAGGCTTTTGCAACAGCCAGGCTCTGCCTGGAAAACGTTCCGCTCCTGAAGAAGGGCGTGCTCCTTTACTGGCTCCTGCGGTTGCGTTTGCCGGCACCGGGCATTATCTTATCGATTGGTGTATCGATCTACCTCCTTCTTTGTGTCTTCTGCAGTGAGATGCCAATGGCCGTTCGCGAAATCTTCAAGTTTCCCCACCCGGTGTTGCGGGAAAAGGCAACGGACGTCACCGAGTTCGGTGACGATCTGAAGAAGCTGGTCTCCGATATGCTGGAGACCATGTACAACGCCAAGGGGGTGGGGCTCGCCGCCAACCAGATCGGCATCACCAGCCGGTTGCTGGTGCTCGATATCGGCCAGTGCGAGGGTGACGAGGGCGAGGAGCCGAAGCGCCTGCCCATGGCGTTGGTCAACCCCGAGATCCTGGCGGGCGAAGGCTCCCAAGTGGACGAGGAGGGGTGCCTGAGCGTCATCGATCTCTCTTCAAGGGTAAAGCGGTACCAGAAAATCAAGGTCCGCGCCCAGGACCTCGAGGGTGAGACCCGGGAGTTCGAGGCCGAGGACTATTTTGCCCGGGTGATCCAGCACGAGGTGGACCACCTGAACGGTATTCTCTTCATCGATCACCTCAGTTCCCTAAAGCGCGCTCTCTACAAGAAACGGTTGAAAAAGATCCTGGAAGAAAAGTAAGTTTTTTAGGATCGGCCGTTTCCCCTTCTCCTGCTACTGCCTGTGTCGACGGATGATCGGGCGGACACCGCAATCTTTTTTCTTTTCCCGGAGACCAGAGCCCCATGGCCGCCCGACCGTTTCGCATCATTTTCATGGGCACCCCCGAATTTGCCGTGCCCAGTCTGCAAACCCTCCTTGCCCGCCACGAGCAGGTGGTGGCGGTGGTGAGCCAGCCCGACCGGCCCAAGGGCCGGGGACGCAAGCTTGCCTCCCCGCCGGTGAAGGAACTGGCCCTGGCCCACCACATCCCGGTGCTGCAGCCCACCAAGATCCGCACTCCGGAGTTCCTCGAAGAGCTGCGGGCCTTGGAGCCCGACCTCATCGTGGTGACGGCTTACGGCCGGATCCTTCCCAAGCACCTCATCGAACTGCCGCCCCACGGCACCATCAATGTCCACGCCTCCATCCTGCCCCGGCACCGGGGCGCCGCCCCCGTGCAGTGGGCGGTGCTGAAGGGTGACGCGGAAACCGGGGTGACCATCATGCAGATGGACGAGGGGCTCGACACCGGCGACATCCTGCACATCGAGCGGCTGCCCATCGAAGCCGGCGACACCTCGGGTTCCCTGGCCCACAAGGTCTCGGCTCTGGGGGGCATCGCCCTGGGCCGGGCCCTGGACATGTTGCACGCCGGCACCCTCGTGCGCACCAGGCAGGACGACAGCCTTCATACCCTGGCCCCGCCGCTGGCCAAGGAGCAGGGCCTGGTGAACTGGCAGCTTTCAGCCCATGAGCTCGACTGCCTGGTCCGTGGCCTCGACCCCTGGCCCTCGGCCTATACCTTTGCCGACGGGGCGCGGCTCAGGCTCTTTGCCTCGGAAGTGAGCCCCGTCGATCCGGCGGATTTCGGTTCCCCGGCGCCGGGCACGGTCTGCCGGGCCGATAAAGCTGGTCTTCTGGTGGCCACCGGCCACGGCCTGCTGCTGGTCACCGAACTGCAGCCCGAAGGGGGCAGGCGGCTGGCGGCAGCCGACTTCCTGCGCGGCCGGCCCCTGGCCCCTGGAACGCTTTGCGGTTCATGAACAAGCTCGCCCGCGCCGCAGTCTGGATTTGTACGGTGGCGGCCGTCCTGCTCGCTTTCTGGCTGGCGCCGGGGGGAGCCGAAGTGCGGCAGGCGGTGGGACACTGGATCGATCTGCTGCAGACCAACGGCGACACTCTGCGGGGGGAGGTTCTGGGCTACGGGGCCATGGCGCCCTTTGCCTTCATGGGCCTGCAGATCCTGCAGGTGCTGCTCGCTCCCCTGCCCGGCGAGGCAACCGGCATCCTGGGGGGGTACCTGTTCGGGCTCTGGCCCGGCTTTCTCTACAGTTCGGCGGCCCTGGCCGTGGGCTCTGGCCTCGCCTTCGGCCTCGGCCATCTGCTCCGCAACCTGTTGCGCAAACGTTTCGAAGGATCCGAGCTCTACCGGAAATTCAACCATCTGGTGCACAAGGGCGACTACATGATCCCCTTCCTGCTCTTTCTTTTCCCAGGCTTTCCCAAGGATTCGCTTTCTTACCTGATGGGGCTGAGCCGCATGCCGTTGCCGGTTTTTCTCTTCATCGCAGGACTGGCCCGCATGCCTGGCACCCTGATGCTCTCCATGCAGGGCGCTCAGGTCTACCAGGAAGATTACCTGCAACTCGCTCTCGTCACCGGCCTCATGCTGGCCGTTTCCCTGCCCTTTTTCTTCTTTCACCGGCAGATCCTCTCCTTTCTTACCTCCTTCCAGCGGCGCCGGGAGGAAAACGGCAGCGGTCAGGGAACCGGCGGAGGTGCGCCATGAGCACCGACAAGATCGCCTATTTTGATTGTTTTTCAGGGATTTCCGGTGACATGGCGCTGGGGGCCCTGGTCGACTGCGGCCTCTCGCTGGAAACCATCGAGCAGGGTCTGGCCGGGCTCGGTCTAAGTGGCTATCGTTTTGAGGTGGCCACGGGGGAGGGGGAGCTCGCCGCCACCAGGCTACGGGTCCTGGTGGAGAAAGGCCAGCCGCAGCGCTCCTGGCAACAGATTCGCCGGCTTCTCGAGAAAAGCCTTCTGGCCGAAGCGGTTCAGCGCCGGGCCCTGGCCATCTTTCAGGCGCTGGCCGAGGCGGAGGCCGGGGTGCACGGCTGTGCGCCGGAGGAGGTGCATTTCCATGAGGTCGGGGCGGTGGACGCCATCGTCGACATCGTCGGCGTTGCCATCGGCCTTGATGCTTTGGGCATCGCTTCGGTCGCCGCCTCGCCCCTGCCCCTGGGCCGCGGTTGGGCAGAGTGTGATCACGGCCCCCTGCCCCTGCCGGCGCCGGCGGTCTGCCGCCTGCTCGAGGGAGCACCGGTCTACGGCGCCGGGATCGACATGGAGCTCGTCACTCCCACCGGCGCCGCCATTCTGAAGGGTTCTGGCGCCCGGTTCGGCTCTCTGCCGGCCATGACCCTTACCGCCACCGGCTACGGTGCCGGCAGCCGCCGGCGGCCCGACGGCCGCCCCAATCTGTTGCGGCTCCTGGTGGGGTACCCTTTTTCGGCCGCCGAGGCGCAGGAGGTGGAGGTTATCGAAACCAACCTCGACGACTGGTCGCCGGAGACTTTTCCCCATCTGTCCGAACTTCTCTTCGAACGGGGTGCCCTCGACGTTTCCATCGGTCCCATCCAGATGAAGAAGGGGCGGCC
>JBFHWX010000026.1:0-26604 GCA_041599275.1 Desulfobulbales bacterium
AACTATCAAATCAATCGAGCACTTCCACCTTGATCGCACATATCTTGTACTCCGGCGTCTTGGACAAACGGTCCAGGGCGTCGAGGGTGAGGAAGTTCACCGGCACTTCGGGATAGTTGTAGGTGGTGAAGATGGTCCCGGGCTGTGAGCGCTCGGTGATCGTCGCCCGCAACTCGATGGTGCCGCGCCGTGAAGAGAGACGCAGCAGGCTCTTTTCACGGATGCCAAGACGCTCGGCATCCGACGGATTGACCTCGGCCAGGCACTCGGGCGCAATCTCCTGAATGCCCTCGGTCTTGCCGGTCATGCTGTGGAAGTTGTAGCGCGAGTACTCGCGGCCGGTGGTGAACAGCATCGGGTACTCGTCGTCCGCCGGTTCCCGGGGCGGAAGATATTCCTCGGGAATAAAGAGGCCCCTGCCGCGGGTAAAGGTCTTGGTATGCAGCACCGGTGTGCCCGGATGATCGAGGCTCGGCACCGGCCACTGCAGGCCTTCCTTCTCGATCCGCTGGTAGTTGATGCCAACATACTGGGGAAGAAGCTGGTTGATCTCGTTGAAAACGTCCTCGGCGGACTGGTAGCTCATGTCGTAGCCCATCTTCTTCGAGAGCTCGCAAAAGATCTTCCAGTCGGCCTTGGCCTCGCCGGGCGGGTTCACCGCCTTGCGCACCCGCTGCACGCGGCGCTCGGTGCAGGTGAAGGTGCCGTCCTTCTCGGCAAAGCAGGCGGCGGGCAGCACCACGTCGGCAAGCTTTGCGGTATCGGTGAGGAAGATGTCCTGAACCACGAGGAAATCGACCTCTTTCAGGGCTTCCTGGACGTGGGCGATGTTGGCGTCGGCCACCGCCGGGTCCTCACCGAAGACATAGAGGCCGCGGATCTCGCCCTTGAAGATGTTGTCCCACACCTCGGTAGCGGGTCTGCCGGGCCGCCGGGGCAGCTTCGCCTTCCACATCTTTTCGTACTTGTCGAAAAGCTCGTCGTTGGCAAGGCCGCCGTAGCCAGGCAGGGTATTGAAGAGCGCGCCCATGTCGCAGGCGCCCTGTACGTTGTTCTGGCCGCGCAGCGGATTACAGCCGCCGCCGGCGACCCCCACCTTGCCGCAGAGCATGGCCAGGTTGGCGATACTCTTCACCCGGTCGGTGCCGGTGGTGTAGTGGGTGATGCCCATGCCGTGGAAGATGGCGTGGCGGCCGGGAGCCGCGTACATGCGGGCGGCCTGGCGCAACTGGTCTTCGGGGATACCGGTGATCTCCGCCACCCGGTCGGGAGTGTACTTGGTTACCACCTTCACCAGCTGATCGAAATCCTCGGTCCGCTCCTCTACGAATTTCTTGTCGAGCAAATCCTCCTCGAGGATGATGTTCATGAGGCCGTTCAAGAAGGCCACATCGGTGCCGGGGTTTATCCGAAGCCACAGGTCGGCGCGTTCAGCAAGCTTGGTGCGCCGCGGGTCCACCACCACCAGCTTGGCGCCGCGGTCTTTGGCCTGGTGGATGCGCAGACCGATGGTCGGGTGACTGGTGTCGGGGTTGCTGCCAATCATGAAAAAGAGATCGGTGATTGTCGTATCCGCAATGGAATTGGTCATTGCGCCGCTGCCGAACGAGAGGGCCAAACTGGCCACCGTGGGAGCGTGTCAGAGTCGGGCGCAGTGATCGATGTTGTTCGTCCCGATCGCCGTGCGCATGAACTTCTGCATGAGAAAGTTTTCTTCGTTGGTGGCCCGGGCGCAGGAGAAGCCGGCAATCGCGTCGGGACCGTACATGGCCTTGATGTCGAAGAACTTCTTGGCCACCGTGTCCAGGGCTTCTTCCCAGCTCGTCTCCACCAACTGGCCGTGCCGGCGGATGAGCGGTTTTTTCAGGCGGTCCGGGTGCTGCACGAAGTTGAAGCCGAAGCGACCCTTGACGCAGAGCGCACCGTAATTGGGAGCGAGATCCGGTTCGGAACTCACCTCCATGATGGTGTCGCCCTTCACCTTGAGGTTCATCTGGCAACCGGCGCCACAGTATGGGCAGGTGGTGCGTACCCAGCGCACCTCTTCCTGGACGATGGGCACGATGGCCTCCCGCTTGTTGAGGGCACCGGTGGAGCAGTTGTCCACGCACTTGCCGCAGGAGACGCACTTGTCGTTGAAACGCAGGGTGATCTCGAGGGCGCGGCCTTCGGCATCGAAGCGGCCGGCGGCAAGATCCAGCGCCTCGTACTCGCAGGAATTCCTGCAGCGCTGGCAGTACACGCACTTATTGAGATCAACGGTGATCACCGGGTGGGAGGAATCCTTGGCGTACACAGGACTCTTCGCCATACCACCCTTGGCCGGGTCAGCGCCATAATCGAGGGAGAGACGTTTCAGGTCGCAGCGGTCGAAGGCCGAGCAACCACAGGAAAGACAGCGGGCCGCTTCACGCTTGGCCATGTTCTCGGTGAAACCGAGCTTCACTTCGTCGAAATCCTGGACCGAGATCTCGGGCGGCCGCTCCGGCATCTTTTCGCGGAGCTTCACCGAGATACCGGTGAAGTTGGAAAGCGTCACGTCGTCGAAGGTGCGGCCTCGGGTGAAATTGAAGCGGCTTTCAGCCTCTTTGGGGGCGCCGGTGAGGGCGGCATGGATGTTTTCGGCGGCGCGGCGGGCCGCAACCACCGCCTGGATCACCGATTTTGAACCGCCCACCGCGTCGCCGGCGGCATAGACATCGGCCACCGAGGTGAGCGAAGTCCGCGGGTTGCCCTTGATGGTGCCGTTCGGAGCGAGCTCGATGGCAGTTTCCAGATCGCCGCCTTCAAAGGCGTCGCCGGCACAGGCCCGCTGGCCCTGGGAGGAAACCACGGTGTCAACGGTGATAAAATTTGAACTGCCGGCAATGGCCTCGGGAAAGCGAAGACCACGCTCGTCCGGCTCGGAGAGCTTCATGCGGACGAGCTCGACGCGCAGTCCCTTGTCGGTCTTCTCGATCTGCACCGGCGAGGCCATGAGCAGGAACTGCACCCCTTCCCTCTCGGCCTCCCGGATGTTCCGCTGGTTGGCGGGCATCTCGGTCTTGGCCCGGGGGTAAACCACGGTCACTTCCTCGGCGCCGTTACGGACCAGCGAACGGGCCACTTCCATGGCGATGTTGTTGCCACCGAAAACCAGGGCCCGGTGACCGCAGTCAAACTTTTTGTTCTCGTTCACCGCGCTCAGGTAATTGGTGGCATACATCACACCTGGAAGCGTGGCGCCGGGAATGTCGAGGCTCTGGTCGACACCGGCGCCGGTGGCAAGCATAATGGCGTCATACCCCTGGTCCTTGAGGCTCTGCAGGGTGAAGTCCTTGCCCCAGCGCTGGCCCAGCTTGACGGAGATGCCCATGCGCAGGATGACGGTGGTTTCGTAATCGAGCACTTTCTTGGGAATCTTGTACTCGGGCAGGCCGTAACGCAACATACCGCCCAGCTTGGGCTTCGCTTCGAGAACCGTGACGTCATGGCCCTTCTTGGCGAGATAATAGGCACCGGAAAGACCGGCGGGCCCGCCGCCGACCACTGCGACCCGCTTGCCAGTGGGGGCTTCCCGCGCCACGTCGAGATTGACGTCGTGGGTCATGCACCAGTCGGCCACAAACCGCTTCAGGTGATTGATGGAAACCGGCTCGTCGACCAGGATGCGGCGACAACGGGTTTCACAGAACCGCGGGCAGACCCTGCCCACGGAAAAGGGAAACGGGTTGCGCTCCATGACCAGCCGGGTGGCCTCCACGTACTCGCCCTTGGCAACGTGGGCGATATAGCCCTGGACGTTTATCTGACCGGGGCAGGTCAGGTTGCAGGGCGCCTTGCAGTCGCCGAAGTGGTTCTGACCGAGCAGAGTGAGCCGCTGCTTGCGGTGCTCCTTGAGCGCCTTCGACTCGGTGGCCACCACCATGCCCTGCAGCGCTTCAGTCTTGCAGGAAAGCACGAATCCTTCCTGGCCCTCGATCTCGACGGCGCAAAGCTGGCAGGGAACGTCGGAGAACTTGTCCTCCACGGAGCAGAGGGTTGGGATGTAGATATTGGATGACCGCGCCGCCTGCAGAATGGTCTGCCCGGTTTCCGCGGTAATCTGTACGCCATTTATGGTTATCTGCAATCCAGCCATTGGGGGTATCTAGCCTGAGTAAAGCCGCCGGGGGGGGCGATTTTATTGATCGGGGGGCGGGCCGTTTTTTCAGGAAAACGGCCCGCCCTGGTCTCATCGTCTCGCCTCGGCCTAGGCCGCTGGTTTCCATTCCTTGAGGAAGGCGGGCAGATGGCCGGCCTCGCGGGGACCGATGGTGATGGTCCAGTCGGGCAGCTCCTCCTCGAGCTCGCCCTTGATGGTGGCGAGGTAGCCTGGGATGATGAGCTCCCGGTGCTTGATCTTGTCCATGATGCCGCTCTTCTTGATGAAGCCGGCGATAAGATCGGCGCCGAACTTGCCGGCGGCCCAGGCGGTGAGCACCGACAGACCCTCGGTATCCTTGATGAGAAGCCAGGTCGGCACTTTGCTGCCCTCCACCTCGCCGGAAACGATGAAGTAGGTGAGTGAGAAGTTGCAGGTGATAAGGACCGGCGAATTCTCGCCGGGGCCGGTGATCGGGTAGACGTCCTCTTTCACCACCATGGGCCGCTGCGGGTCGGTGAAGATGTTGAGCCGCTCGAGGAAGAGCGGAAAGAGGGTGTCGCCCTGCAGGTCGGAGAGGATCACCATGCCGGCGTATTTGGCGATCAGCACCGAGGCCACCATGCTCTCCATCAGCGGGTCATCGGTCATCTCGCAGGGAAAGGCGATGGTGGGAAAACCGAGCGGCTTGAATTTTTTGGTGATCGCGGCGCGCCGGGCCACCACGTTGTCCTCGAAGGCGCTCTTCACGGTGCGGGCGCCGGTATCGAGCACGATGTCCTTGTGGCCTGCGGCCATGAGCTTCTCGGCGATGGTGATGGTGTCGTCGAGGTTGACGCCGCGCACACCGATCACGCAACCGGCATCTTTGGCCACGCCGCTCATCTCGTCGGCATTGGCGGCGGTAGCGCCCAGGAGCAGCGGCTTACGGTCGCCGCAGGCCTTGGCACCGGCGGCCAGGCTGGAAGCCTTGTCGCTGATCAGTACCAGAGCCGCATCTGCGGCACCCTTCAGTACTTTATCGACGAGAGCGGTAAAAGCGGCTTCATCGCCCTTGGTATCCTTCACCGCGATGATCTCGGCCTTCATCAGCACACCGACCCGCTCGTAGCGCAGCTCGTTGAAACGACTGATGCGGCCGTCGACATCGGCCCCGGCCATATCGGTGGTTACCAGCACGCCGATGCCGGTGGGGTTTTCAAAACGCTTCTCGTGGCGGAAGAGACAGGTCTCGCCGCCCGCCTTGAAGGTGGCGTCGCCGCTGCCCAGGGTGATGGTGCGGATCGGCGGCGCCGAGGCCTCGCCGATGGTTTCCTTGGCCTCCTCGCTCACGTAGGGGCATTTGTCGATCTCGGCCTGGCCGGCGGCAACCTTCATGCCGAAAGCCAGACAGGTCGGGATGCCGCATTCCCCACAGTTCGTCTTGGGGAGCATCTTCAGTATCTGAATACCTGTTAAAGCCATTGTGCTGTTCCTCCTCGTTCAATATCGCCAAGGAATGCGGCCAGGGCCAATGCCCGGACCGCCTCCCTTTGTCTTCAGTCAGCGGTGGGGCCAGGATCAGACCACCGAATCCATGGTGAGCGCCGGGTGTCCCTTTTCCTTGAGGAATTTCAAGATTTCTTCCTCGGTGGTGCCGTTCTCCTCGGTGGCTATCATATCGTAAAGCTCGGGCATGCCTTCTTCCTTGCAGCGTTCCATGAGCTTGTCCTTGACCTCTTCCTTGAGCATCTTCGGCAGCCAGACCACGCGCTTCAAGCCACCCTCGGCCTTGAAGAGCTTGCGGCTGGTCAGAAAATGTTTGGAAACCCCCATGAAGCCGGGGGTCTGGGCGCCGCCACCAGCCATACCGGCGAGCGTCGTGAACTTCATGCCCGAAGGGGTCATGCCCATGTAGTCGCGGTTCACCACCATGATGCCGTTGCACTGGGGCAGCATGGCGGCAATCGCCTCGAAGCAGCCGCAGGCGGTCATCGGGCTGTTCATCAGCGAGTAGCAGGCGAGCTCCTGCACGGCGCCCCGGGAAGCCTGGTTGACGAAGTCGTTGATACCGGTGAACACGCCGAGGTTCTCGTCGGTGCATTCGCCTTTCTCGATGGGCTGGTTGGGTCCAGTGGGGTTGATCTGGAAGCTCGCCTTGCCGTCGAGCCAGTTGTAGGCGCCGCACATGCCGACCCGTTCAGGGGTGATGACGCAGACGTGGCTCGGAGCGAACGACTGGCACAGGGTACAGGAGTAGAAGATCTCCTCGGTCTCGTCGGTCATGTTGCCAAGACGCAGATCGCGCTCGGCGTAGACCTTGCGGGCCAGTTCCTGAACTTCTTCCACTTTGTCGAGTTCGGTGTAGATCTTGACCTGCACCTTGTCGAGGATGGCGCCAAACTCCTGGTGGAGCTTGCCGTGCAGCACCTTGCCGACGTGGGCGAAGGAGAAGCCCTTCTCCACCGCGCCCTTGCCGATGCGGATCCACATGATGTTCCGCTGGCCGATGTGCATGATGCCCTGGATATAGTTGATAAGGTGATGGAACTGGCGCTCGAGAATGGGCTCGAAGTCGCTTTGCATCTCGCGGCCCGCCACCTCGACCAGGATGGCGATGGGCAGGTTGTGGCCGGCCTCGATGTCCTTGATGTCCGGCCCTTCGACGGTGACGAGACCGTCCTGCACCTCATCCATGTCCTTGGAGATGAGAACCTCGACGCCGCTGGTACGGCCGCCGCCGCATTCCATGAACAGATCGTCCTTGCGGATGCGCTCGCCCTCGAAGGCCGGGCCGTAGGAGAGCGGGATGTCGATCTTGGTGACGTTGACCTTGAGGCCTCGCACCTCGATGGCCTTCTGCACGATTTCCTCGTGGGGCACGCGGCTCACCACATGCTCGTAGGTGCAGATGCCGGTGGGCAGCACCTCGGGAATGTCGAAGTCGGAAATGGTCGGGAAGCCCCAGTTGATGGCGCCGGCGGCGTTGGCATACCATTCGTCGGAAACCTCGCCAAAAGCCATGACGAAGGCGAAGGTCCGGTCCTTGTTGTAGATCAGGTTGCCGCGGTAATCGCCGGGCTGGATACCGCCGAAGGCCATGGCCACGCGGCAGGCAAAACCGATGGCAAAGACCGCCGAGGTGTAGCTCTTGCCAAAGGGCACGAGCCGGGTGCCCCAACCAATCTGCACGCCGTTCTTGACGAGCTGCTCGGCCATGGACACGCCGTTGCTGTGGTCGTGCATGAAGATGTAGAGATTCTTCTCCTGCAGCTCGAGGGCGATCTTGGAGGCCATCTCCTTGTCCGCAGGCGTCCCCATGATGGCAGCAAAGCCGGGGGCGGTGCCGTCCACGAACTCGACGCCACGCTTCCGGAAGATGACGTCGTCGGCGGCGCCCAGCCAGATGTTCTCGGCTGTCGGGTCCTCGGTCTTGGTGTAGAAGTTCGGCTCGTTGAGATACCGGATGGCCTCGAACATCTCCTCGGCGAAGAAAGTGGCCATGCCGGCATCAAGCGCCGGGGCCAGGTACGGCAACCATAAATGATCGGTCACCTGGGGCGGCAGGAGCTTGCGGCACTCGGCGAAGATGTCTTTCATATCGCCGAGCTTCTGCACCTTGGCTCCCAGCATCGAGTAGATGATGGGCAGGTAGTAGGCGGTGTTGGGGAAGGCGACTTCCTGCTCGGGCCCGTACTTCTTGAGAGCTTCTTCAAACTGGGCCTCGGCCATGTCCACGATCTTGTGGGCGCCTCTGATAGCGGCTGAACAGATTATTTTCGACATGGGATGATTCCTCTCGTTCTTCGTTCGTCAAAGGCTGAATCAGCCGACAAGACCGTTGATAAGGCTCTTGGTGAGGGCCACGGCCTTCGGGTGCCGCATGATCATCAGCTCACCGCCCGCCATCAGCATGCAGGAAGCGGTGATCGCCTCCATCAGCACACCGCGCCGCTCCTGGTCACCGAGCAGGTTGTCCGAGGGCAGCCGGCATTCCTTGGCCTTCCAGACCTCGCGGCCCAGGTTGCAGATAAAGGGCACCTGCAGCTTGTCGTCCTTCTGGGTGAGGGCGGCAAGGCGGATGCGCTCCATGACCGAGTAGGTGTATTCGATACCGTAGCCGAGCGCTCCGATGGACGGATCGATGAGCACACTCTTCAGTGGCACACCGAGGTTCTCCAGCAGGATGTTGAGCTGTTTGGCGAGGTTGACGTCGATGGGCGAGGCGGCGACCAGCGGATGCTGGAAGGCCATGGCGGTGGCGCCCAGGGACCGGTAGTTGGTGTCGCCGATGGGAGCCAGGCAGACCTTCTTGTCACCCACATGGGCGGTGACTTCCCGCAGGGTCTCGGTGTCCTTGTCGGCGTTGCCGCAGCCCCAGAGAATGACCGGCACCTCGATGGCCTTCACCACCTCGGCGGCGGTCTTGGCTGCCTCGGCGGCGGAACGGTTCATGCCGTTGGGGTCGGTGGAAACAAGCGAGAGGCAGATGGCCTCGGCGCCGTATTCCTTCACCGACTTCTGGGCCCAGGCTACCGGGTTGTCGAGCACGTCGGCGTAGTACTTGACCAGCGGCTCGGGCCATTCTTCGGGCTTCGAGTCGAGCACGTCCAGCGCGATGGCCGGCCTGTACTCCATGGCACCTTCGAAGAGCTGGAACGGCAGGGTCTTGGTGCCGCCGACGCTGATCGTCTTGTCGCCGTTGCCGAGCACGGTCTCGCGGATGGAGCCGGAGTAGTTTGTGGTGTAGTGGTCGGCCGGCACTCTGGTGGCGCGCTCGGTAAGGGCCGGGCCCTCGGTCTTCAACGCGGCTGCATCGACGGATCCGGCCGGCGCGGCGGGAGCTGCTGCGGCAGCAGCGGCTTTCTTCTCCTCTTCGGCCTTCTTGGCGGCGGCTTCCGCCGCGGCCTTGGCCTCGGCCGCTTTCTTCTCTTCCTCGGCCTTCTTGGCCTCGGCGGCCTTTTTCTCTTCCTCGGCCTTTTTGGCGGCGGCTTCCGTCGCGGCCTTGGCCTCGGCGGCCTTCTTCTCTTCCTCGGCCTTTCTGGCGGCAGCTTCCGCATCCGCCTTGGCCTTCAGGGCCGCCTCATCTACTGCGGGGGCCGCGGGAGCCGCGGGAGCCGCCGGCGCGGCAGGAGCTGCAGCCGCAGGTGCTGCCGAAACAGCAGGCTTGGCTGCGGGTTCCTTCTTGAGCACTGCCTCGGCCGAGGCGAAGCTCGCCAGGGCGCTAAACTGATCTTCGGTCAAGCCGAATACTTTTTTCAAAGACTCCAGTCCGACTCGGACGGACTCCAACGCCAGTTGACGTTCCCTTTCGTTCATTTCATCTTCTCCCGCATCCTCAGGTTCAAAACTCTCAGAAACAGCCGTAGTCGGGGACGCCATGCTCCGCAACCGCGCCACTTCTTCCTTGGCCGCATGTATGATCTTTTCCGCTTCGACCCTGGCCGCGGCCAGGATATCGTCGCTCTTTTCGGTGGTGGAAGCCGGAGCGGCAACCTCGATGACCTCGCGGGCCGGGGCCGCCGGCACGGCAGCTTCAGCGAACACCGGCCGGGCTCCGAGCTTGGCCCGGCTGACGATCTCGGGCACGGCGCTTTCCCACTCGATGGCCATGATGTGCACGCCGGCAACACCCTTGATCGCTTTCAGGCGATTGATGATGTCAACGCAGATATTGATGCCCTCGTCTTCCTTGTCCTTGGCGTCCTTCATGCGTTGGATCACTTCATCGGTGACATCCATGCCGGGCACGAAGTTCTTCATGTAGCGCGCCATACCCAGCGACCGCGGCGGCGTCACACCGCCCAGGATATAGGCCTTCTCGTGGAGCCCGAGGTCCCGGGCCATTTCCATGAAGCGCTCGAACTTCTCGACGTTGTAGATGATCTGGGTCTGGACGAAGTCGGCGCCATTGGCGACCTTCTTTCCGAGTCGCGCCGCCCGGTAATCGAAGGGTTCGGCAAAGGGGTTGGCGGCGCAGCCCAGGAACATCTGCGGCTCGCCTTCCTTGATCGATTCGCCGCACTGGAATTTTTTCCCATCCCGCATGTCCCGGGCCATGCCGAGGAGCTGGATGGAGTCCATGTCGAAGACGCCCTTGGAGCCCGGATGGTTGCCGAATTTCTGGTGGTCGCCGGTGAGGCAGAGCAGGTTCTTGAGACCGAGGGCGGCGGCGCCCAGGATGTCGCTCTGCATGCCGATGCGGTTCCGGTCACGGCAGGTCATCTGGATCACCGGTTCCACCCCTTCGGACAGGGTGAGGAGACCGGCGCCGATGGAGGACATCCGGACGATGGCGGTCTGGCAGTCGGTGATGTTTACCGCGTCGACATGGCCCTTCAGGATGCGCGCCTTCTTGCGGACCACCTCGGGATTGCTGCTCTTGGGCGGACCGAGTTCGCCGGTTACGGCGAACTGTCCTGAGGTCAATACGCGTTCGAGATTACTTCCCGATTTCATCGGATTGGTTCCTTTTCTGTATATTTATCGACCTCGCGGCCTCTCCGCCGGGTGAGGACCACCCGATTTTCCGAAGCGTTGCGCTTCTGGAGAAGAGAACCACTGAAAGATCTTCAGGTAACTCCTCTGGCAGGGACGAAGGATAAGCCCCTGCCAGAGGTCCGTTCTCTTACTCGTGGTGGCTGGCGCCGGTGCAGCCCGCGTCGCCAATGGCCTTACCGCCGCCAAGGTCACGCCGCATGTCCATGTCGAAGAGCACGCGTTCCTTCTTCTTGTTGATGCCCAGGGCCTCGCGCTTGGAGTCGATGGCCTTGATCATGGTGCGCGCGATGTCTTCGGGCTCTTTGGCCACGTTCCACTTGGCGCCGAGCTGGCCCATGATCCCTTCGAGCAGGTACTTGTTGAACTTCTTGGCGCCGCTGGTGGGCAGATCCTGGAACACGACCTGGGCACCGGAGGCCACGAAGTACTGGCCGATGGCCACCGCTTTCTCGCTCATCCAGAGCGGCGCGGTGCCGATGGCCGGCAGGTCGGTGATGTCTTCGCCCAGGCCCCCCTGTTTCACCATCTGGGTGGCGGCGATCAGGATGCGGCTGTTGTCGACGCAGGAACCCATGTGCAGGACCGGCGGCATGCCCACGGTCTCGCAGACCTCGGCCAGGGACTCCCCGCAGAACCTGGCGGCCTCGGGGTTGACCAGGCCGGAACGACCGAGGGAAGTGGCGGCGCAACCGGTGGCCAGCACCAGAATATTGTTCTTCAGGAGTTCACGGACGATGATCTCGTGGGAGTCGTCGTTGAGCTTGAAGTTGTCGCAACCGACAATGGCGGCCACGCCCCGGATACGGCCATTGATGATGTTGTCATTGAGCGGCCGGTAGGAGCCGCGGAAGGTGCCGCCCAGCATGTAGTTGATGGTCTCGTGGCTGAAGCCGACCACCACATCGAGCTTCTTCTCCTCGGGGATGAAGAATTTGCCGCGTTTCTTGTAATTCTTGATGGCGTGGGCGAGGATGCGTTTGGCGGAATTGAGAGCGTCCTCCTCCTCGAACTGGAGGTGGACCGCCCCGGGCATCTTGGCCCGGTAGTTGGTGGTGATGATATCGGTGTGAAAGTTGCTCGCGACATCGGCGATGGACTGCATGAGGCATTGCACATCGCCCACCATGGCCTCGACGGCGCCGGTGGCAAGCACGATCTCCTGCTGGATGAAACCGGCGGCCACCGGAATGCCCCGGCGCATGAGGATCTCGTTGCCGGTGCAGCAGACGCCCACCAGATTGATACCCCTGGCGCCGTGGTTCTGCGCCATTTCGATCATGTCCTTTTCCTGGGCAGCGATGCAGAGGACTTCGGCGAGCAGGGGCTCGTGGCCGTGCACGCAGATGTTGACCTGATCGCCCTTCAGGGAACCGAGGTCGACGATGGCGCGCCGCGGTACCGGGGTGCCGAACATGATGTCGGTGAGCTCGGTGGAGAGCATGGACGACCCCCAGCCATCGGAAAGGGCGCAACGCGAGGCCTGGAGCATGATGTTTTCAAAATCCTGATCGACACCCATGTGGGTGCGGTGCATCATCTCGACCACTTCGCGGTCGATGCCGCGGGGAAAGATGTTGAGTTTCTTCCAGAGCGCCTGGCGTTTCGGAACGGCACGTTTGAGCATGGAAATCGGCGTATTGTCCTGCTTGCCGAATTCCGCCAGGGCCTTTTCGCCAAGCTCGATGGCAATGTCCTTCACTTCCCGGCCCTCGGTGACGATGTCGAACACCGCGGCCAGGGATTTCAGTTTGGTCACGTCCTTGATCTGATGGGGGCCGTGCCCCTTGGCGGTTTCCAGGAAGCCTCGCACCATCTCCCGGGCATGGTCGGTATGGGAAGCAGACCCGGCGGCCACCACCCGGGCGAAGTTGCGGGCCGCCACGGTGTCGGCGGTGGCGCCGCAGATACCGATCATGTCGTCGACGCCGTCGATGATCTGGCAGGGCCCCATGTTGCAGTTACGGCAGCAGGTGCCGCCGGAGCCGAACAGACAGGCGGACATGCCGCGGGCCTGGATACGGTCGTAGGCGGTGCGGACGTTTTTTGCGACATCCTGGGAGAGGACCTCCTTGGTCGATCCGCAGGTGATATCCGCGCAGCCTTCACATCCCTTTCTCGAAATTGCCATAGTACACCTCTATATATGTTGGTGGCGCATGCGATGGTTCAAATGCATACTACAGAAGTCCGGCAGCCTGCTTGGCGGCCTGGACGGTGTTCTTCATCAGCATGGTGATGGTCATCGGGCCGACGCCGCCGGGAACCGGGGTGATGGCAGAGGCCTTTTCCTTCACCGATTCGAAATCCACGTCACCGGCCAGGATCGCCTTGCCGCTCTCGGTCATGCCGATACGGTTGACACCGACGTCGATGATGGCGACGCCTTCCTTCACCATGTCGGCGGTGACCAGCTTCGGCACGCCGACCGCGGCGATGATGATATCGGCCCGTTTGCAGTGGGCGGCCATGTCCTTGGTGCGGGTATGGCAGAGGGTGACGGTGGCGTCGCCGGCCGGCCGCTTCTGCAGCATGAGGTTGGCAATGGGTTTGCCCACGATGTTGGAGCGGCCGATCACCACTACCTCGGCGCCCTTGGTCTCCACCCCGGCCCGCACCAGGAGTTCGAGGATGCCGTGCGGGGTGCAGGGCAGAAAGCACTGCTCACCGAGCACCATTTTGCCGACGTTCACCGGATGGAAACCGTCCACGTCCTTGTCGGGATCGATGGCGTAGAGCACGTTGGCTTCATTGATATGCTTCGGCAGCGGCAGCTGCACCAGAATGCCGTTGATCTTGGAGTCCTTGTTGCACTTGTCGATGAGCGCGAGCAGGTCGGCCTCGGTGGTGTCGGCCGGCAGGTTGATCTGTTCGGAGTAGATACCGAGCTCCTTGGCGGTCTTGTTCTTGGCGGTGACGTAGGACTGGGAAGCGGGGTCCTCGCCCACCAGAATGGTGACAAGCCCGGGGACGACGTTGTGCTTGGCTTTCAGTTCCGCGACCTCGACGGCCAGTTCTGCACGGATTGCCTTGGCGGTCTCGGTACCGCTGATGATCTTTGCGCTCATTCAAAATCTCCTTGATCGTTGGGGCTGACAGTTTTCAATTTTATAGAGAAAAACAAACCGAAGGCGTCTCGCGGCGCACCGTGAACCAACCGTCGCAAACCGCCTGAAAGTACCTCTGTACGCAACACATGAACAGATACGATTACCGAATTTTTTTCCCTTTTTCAAGAAAGGAATAGCGCCCTGGGCCGCATCCTCCGCAGGAAAGCGGGCCCCGGTCTTGCCGGAAACAGAGATAATGAGGCAAATCCATACGGGAAAACAAAGCGATAACCTGAACCATACAGTGGTAAAAATTTTTTTTATCGCCATTAAAGAAATATTCTTACAGATTCCTGCCTGTCAAGGTGAGCAAGTCCGGATCAAGCCCCCCCGGCACTTTCCAGCCGACTACGGCCCAACCCAGCTAAACACGCCCGACAAAACATTACAGACTATTCCAAGTTCCACACGAATACAACTTTTTAGTGAACAGCTCCTCATTTTTTGTCCCGGCTGCCGGGGCGTCGGATTTGATGAAATGGCGCCCAACGAAAAATTCTTCCAAGGCCACGCTCCGGCTGCCTGTTGTCATGGAAGAGAAGCTGTGCTATAAAACGCCGTTGACCAAAATCTTCTTTTCCCCAGGAGACACAACCATCATGAGAGAAAAAGTTCTGGCCGCCCTCGACCGGGTGCGGCCAACCCTGCAGCGAGACGGCGGCGACGTCGTGCTCGTCGACGTCACCGCCGAGGGGGTCGTCAAGGTGAAGCTGACCGGGGCCTGCAAGGGGTGCCCCATGTCGCAGATGACCCTCAAAGAAGGGATCGAGAAGTTCATCCAGGCCGAAGTGCCTGAAATCAAAGCGGTGGAAGCGGTTTGAAAGTGGGGTGAGTGAGGGGATGGGGGGAGACAGCCAGGCAGGCCGTCACTTGTGATATTTTTCACCGGCCTTGATGGTATAGGCCCGGTAGAGCTGCTCCGCCAGGAGGAAACGGGCCATTTCGTGGGTGAAGGTCATGGGAGAGAGGGAGAGGGTGTAATCGGCCGCCTCCCGGGCCGCCGGGCCGAGGCCCAGGGGACCGCCGAGCAGGAAGGAGACGGTGCGGCGGCCCTGATTCTCCCAGGAAGTGAGGAGGGAAGCGAATTCTTCCGAACTGATGAGACGCCCCCCGGGGTCAAGGCAGACCAGGAGCGAGGGCCGGCTGATCTCCCCGAGCAGGTACTCGGTTTCGGCGGCAATCACCTCCTGGTCCCGCGCCGCCCTCATCTTCTTTTCCTTCAGAACCCGCACCGAGAGCCGCGCATAGTGCCGGAGCCGCTTGAGGTAGTCCTCGATTCCAGCGGCAAGGTAGCGCTCGCGGGTTTTTCCGAGAAAAAGCAACTCGATTTGCATCCCTTGATCCGTAGGGGGTTCGGGTACGGCGCAGGTTAAGAAGCGGCCGGCGGTGGACTTTGGCGGTAAGGCCGTGACGCGGTTGGCTGTCCTTGGGGCGAAATCAACGAGCAGCTAGAGGCTGCGGCCGGCCGGACTCCGAGGCAGATGGCCCAAGGCCGGACACTCGGCAAGGCGGCACGGCTTCAAGGGCATCGGCCCGCCGCCTTCTTGCAGTTGGGCCTGGCTAATTCTTCTTCTGCTGGCGCAGGAATTTTTCGAGCTTGGCCCGGAAATCGGCATAGCCAAGCTTGCGGTTGATGCCGGGGCAGGATTCCTTGATGCTCAGGAAATTGTTCTCGTCCGCCAGCATGCTCGGATGCAGGGGCCACTGGCCGCAGCGCCATGGCTTGCCGGCGTGGATCGTACAGCCGCGGTTATAGAAGATGCAGTGGCCGTCGACGATCTTCATCTGCACCACACCGTCGCGCACCCGCCAGTAACGTTCCCGCACTTCTTCGGCGGGCATCTTCAGATGCTCCACCATCCGCTGTTGGTCTGCCTCGTCCAGGGACACCGTGGTTTCCCCGTGGCAGCAGTAGCCGCACTGCTGGCAGCGAAAAATATCCGATTCTTTCACCATCTCACTTCTTTCCTTCGGTAAATCCGTTGCTCCCCTTTGCCGGGCGGCGGCACCGCTCAGTCCCGGATCAGGGTGTCGTGAAAAATATAGCCGAGACTTCGGTAGAGAAGCTTGGCAATGCTGTAGGCCGCGTGCTGGGCCCCGTCCTGGCCGATGAGCTCGACGAAATCGAGTCCAACCACCCTGGTTCTGCGGCTCACTTCGGCCACCAGCTGCATGGCCTCGTGCCAGAGCAGGCCGTTGGGTTCCGGAGTGCCGGTGGAGGGCACCACCGCCGGGTCGAGGCCATCCACATCAAAGGTTATGTACACCGGCCCTTCGAGCCGCCGGCAGATCTGCCAGATCCAGTCGGGCTCCCGCCTGATGCGGGCCATGGTGAAGGGCTCGAGCTTGTGGCGGGTCACGTAATCCCATTCCTCCCGGCAGAAGGAACGGATGGCCGCCTGGGTGATGGGCACGCCCTCCTCGTGGAGGCGGCGCATGACGCAGGCGTGGCTCAGGGGGTCGTTTTCGTAGCGGTCGCGCAGGTCGAGGTGGGCGTCGATCTGCAACACGTGCAGATCCGGGTACTTCTCCCGGCAGGCCCGCACCGCCGGCACCGTCACCGTATGCTCGCCGCCGAGAAGCACCGGCAGGCGGCCACGACCCAGTTCGGCACTGACGGCGTTCTGGATGCGACCACAGGCCTCTGCCGACCCCATGCCATGAAAAGAAAGCGGTGGCAGGGTGTCGATGCCCACGGTGTAAATGTCCACCAAGAGCTCGTCGTCGAAGGGCTCCAGAGCCTGGGAGGCCTCGAGGATGGCAGCGGGCCCGGAGCCGGTGCCGCCCATCCAGCTGGTGGTCTTGTCGAGCGGCGCCGAAACCACCGACACCAGCGGTTCGTCCCCCACCAACGGCAGGCCGCGCACCTCGTCCAGAAAATGCAGGTATTCCGCCATGGCTATCCCTTGATCACTCCCATGGGTTTGAGGCGGGCAATCTTGCGGCCGATACCGGCTTCGTGCACGACCCGCACCACCGAGTCAACATCTTTATAAGCCTGGGGGATCTCCTCGACAATGGTCCCCATTCCGGCCCCGCGCACAATTACACCCATTTGGGCCAATTCCGCAAACACATTGTGCCCCTTTGCGTATTTTTTTGCGGCGTGCCGGCTCATCAAACGGCCGGCGCCGTGGCAGCAGGAGCCGAAGGTCTCGGCGAGGCCTTGTTCGGTACCCGCCAGCACGTAGGAATACCGCCCCATGTCGCCGGGCACCAGCACCGGCTGGCCGGTTTGCCGGTAACTGGCCGGCACCTTGGGGTGACCCGCCGGAAAGGCGCGGGTCGCGCCCTTGCGGTGCACGAGGAGATTTTTCAAAACCCCGCCCACCGAATGTTCCTCGAACTTGGCAATGTTGTGGCAGACATCGTAGACCAGATCGAGACCCAGTTGCCTGGGGCTCATGCCGAGCACCGTCTCAAAGGTGTGGCGCAGGCTGTCGGTGATGATCTGGCGGTTGGCAAAAGCGAAATTGGCCGCCGCCGCCATCGCCGCAAGATACCTCTCGCCCTCGGGGGAGCGCACCGGGGCGCAGCACAGCTCCCGGTCCGGCAGCTCGATGCCGTACTTCCGGGAAGCCGTCTGCAGAAGGCGGATGGCATCGCCGCAGACCTGGTGGCCCAGGCCGCGGCTGCCGGTATGGACGATGGCGGTCACCTGGTCGGCGAAGAGACCGATGGCGCGGGCGGTGTCAGCATCGTACACCGTTTCGACGTAGCCGATTTCGACGAAATGATTGCCCGAGCCCAGGGTACCCAGTTGGGCCTGGCCCCGCTCCAGGGCGTGGTCGGAAACCGCTTCCGGATCGGCCCAGTCGAGGCAGCCCTGCTCCTCGATGTGCTCGAGATCGGCCTCACTGCCGTAGCCCTGTCCCACCGCCCAGGCTGCGCCGCGGCGCAGCACTTTTTTGAGCTCCGCCGGGCTGAGCTTCAAATGCTTGCGCTTGGCGCCGACCCCGGTGGGCACCGTGGCAAAGAGGCCATCCACCAGTTCCTTGACCAGCGGCGCCACCTGCTCTCGCTGGAGGTTGGTGCGCAGCAGGCGCACACCGCAATTGATGTCGTAACCCACCCCGCCGGGCGACACGATGCCGGTCTCCGGATCGAAGGCCGCCACCCCGCCGATGGGAAAGCCATAGCCCTGGTGCATGTCGGGCATGGCCAGAGCGCGGCCGACGATTCCCGGCAAACGGGCGACGTTGGCCACCTGCTCGAGGCTTTTGTCGCCAGCCACCTGTTGCAGAAGATCGCGGTCAAGAAACACCAGGCCATCGGTGCGCATGGAGCCCTGGCGTGGCAGCAGCCAGCGAAAAGGATCGAGTTGTACGAGATCGGCTATCTTCATGGAAACCACCTCGTTGGAAAAATTGTTGGGAGCGGCAGACAAGCTCGGTCAGATGTCCAGAAATACCCGGCCAAGGCACCTTCCGTCCGGTTTGCGGTCTACCTGGATCTGGTGGTAGGTGATTGCCTTGACCCCCAGCAGCAATTCGTCCCGCTCCGGGTCGATGGGCCGCAGGGCAAGATCAGCGCGCAGATGGGAATCGCCCAAGTCGAGGATTGCGACGTCCGTAACCAGCATGTCGCGGGCATCCTGCAGATAGAGAAATTCCTCCAAGAAGTTGACCAGAAGCTCCACCCGGTCGCCGGCCTCGATGAAAACCTGCCGTCTCTCGCTTGCCGCTCCGGAAGCGGCTCGCCACATGATGGCCGCCAGAGCCATCCCTGCCCGTTGGAAAAGCTCTGCGAAATCGTCGGCCTCCACCTCGAAGCCAATGTCGGCCGGGTGCTCGATGAGGCGATAGTGGTGGTGAGACTCTTCCATGGAGTCGTCTCGCTGCGAACGAAAAAGAAAAGGCACCCCGGGGGTGGAGCGGCTCAAGCGCTGCCCACGGTGTCGCCGAAAGTGGTGATGTCGATGCCGAAACGCTGGGCTGCCCGTTGCCATTTCTCCCCGTCATCGGTGCGGAAAACAATGTCGTCGTCGCCGGGCAGGGTGAGCCAGCCGTCCATGGCCAGTTCCCCTTCGAGCTGGCCGGCGGACCAGCCGGAATAGCCGAGGACCACGAGATAGCTGCGGGGGCCTCGACCGCGGGCGATGTCGCGCAGCAGGTCCATGTCGCTGGAGAGCGAAATCGTCTCGCTCACCGCCAGCTCGCTGCGAGCCCGGTAATCGGAGGAATAGAGAATGAAAGCCGTTTCCGGCTCCACCGGACCGCCGATATAGACCGGCGGCAAGGGAAAGTCCGGCACCTCGATGGAGACCGAGGTAAGGATGTCGGCCACCGTCACTTCGGGCACCGGATGGTTGACCACCAGGCCGATGGCCCCTTCGGCGGTATGGCCGCACATGAGAATGAGCTTTTCCCGAAAGCGGGGGTCGGGCATCTGCTTGGTGGAGAGAAGAAACTGGCCTTGGAGGCTTTCCATCGGGTCTTGTCCTGTGACAGAAAAAGAGTGGGGACCTGGAGCCAGAACCCATTGCAGCGGTTGCGGCGACCATTGTCGGCAGCATGGCGCCTTTTCAGTCTAGCATCCGGCCCAAAACAGCGTCAAGCTGGTTACTGGTAACCACCCTGCCCTTCTTTCCTATTGACTGGACTCCTTCTTTTTGTTTTCAATATATAAATTCTCATGGAAACAACTGGTTGATTAATTGCATCGGGTAGTCCGCACTGCTGGACGGCACTGTGCACGCCTCCAGCGAAATCTTCCCAAGGCTTTTTCGACCTGAGACTTGTCCATCGCTTTCCGAACTTCCGCGCCGCCGCAAGGCCGCGGACCATTTCTACTTTCACGGCGCCATGACCACTTTTCCCGATAGCCCGGATTCCGACATCGATCTGCTGCTCGCCTGTCGCCACCACGACCCGTTTTCCGTTCTCGGCCTGCATCCCGAAACAAACCGCGAGGCAGTCATCCGCACCCTGCAACCCCATGCCGCCCGGGTTTTTCTGCTCACCGACAAAGGGCGGCAACGCCGGGAACTTGCCCGCATCCGGGATGAAGGCCTCTTCGAGATACGGGTCGACGACTACGAAGCACCCTACCCGTACCAATTCGAGGCCCAGTATCACAACGGCACCTCGCACTGCTTCACCGATCCCTACCGCTTTCTTCCCCTCCTTTCGGAATTCGATCGCCATTTGTTCAACGCCGGCACCCACTATCACCTCTATGAAAGGTTGGGCGCCCACCCCTGCACGGCGGACGGCGTAACCGGCGTCGTCTTCCGGGTCTGGGCGCCGGCGGCTCGCCGGGTGAGCGTCATCGGCAATTTCAATACTTGGGACGGACGCACCCACTCCATGCGGAGCCTCGGCAACTCGGGGCTCTGGGAACTTTTCGTCCCCGAGTTGGGAACCGGGGAGCTCTACAAGTATGAGATCCTCACCCAGCACGGGGCTCTGCTGGAAAAATCTGACCCGGTCCAGTTCTGGGCCGAGGTGCGGCCACGCACCGCCTCGGTGGTGACCGATCTGAACCGCTACCAGTGGAACGACTCGGAGTGGCTCGAGAGCCGGCGCACCGTTAACCCCTATGATCGGCCAATGGCGATCTACGAAGTGCACCCCGGCTCCTGGCGCCGCGACCCCGCCGACCCCGACCGTTTTCTGACCTATCGTGAGCTTGCCGACAGCCTGGTGCCCTACGTCAAGGAGATGGGGTTCACCCACATCGAGCTGATGCCGGTCATGGAGCATCCGCTCGACGAATCGTGGGGCTACCAGGTCACCGGCTACTTCTCGGTCACCAGCCGCTATGGCACCCCCGAAGAGTTCATGTATCTCATCGACATCTGCCACCAGAACGGCATTGGCGTCATCCTTGACTGGGTGCCGGCCCATTTTCCCACCGACGCCCACAGTCTGGCGCGTTTCGACGGCACCGCCCTCTACGAGCACGAGGACCCGCGCCAGGGCAGTCATCCGGAATGGGGCACCCACGTGTTCAATTACGGGCGAAAGGAGGTGAGCAACTATCTTCTCTCCAACGCCCTCTTCTGGTTCGACAAATACCATATCGACGGCCTGCGGGTGGACGCCGTGGCCTCCATGCTCTACCTCGATTATTCCCGCCGCGAGGGGGAATGGATCCCCAACTGCTACGGCGGCCGGGAAAACCTCGAGGCCATCGAGTTCCTTCGCCACCTCAACTCCGTGGTCTACGAGCGCCACCCCCACGCCCTCATGATCGCCGAGGAGTCGACCTCCTTCTACGGGGTCTCCAAACCCGCCGACCAGGGTGGCCTCGGCTTCGGTTTCAAATGGAACATGGGCTGGATGAACGACACCCTGAGCTATATCAGCAAGGACCCGCTCTATCGTAAATACCACCAAAACGCCCTCACCTTCTCCCTGCTCTACGCCTTTTCGGAAAACTTCATCCTGCCCATCTCCCACGACGAGGTGGTGCACGGCAAACGTTCGCTGCTCGACAAGATGCCCGGCGACCTCTGGCAGAAGTTCGCCAACCAGCGCCTCTTCTTTCTCTATCTCTGGTGCCACCCCGGCAAAAAACTTATCTTCATGGGCAGCGAGTTCGGCCAGTGGTCTGAATGGTACTGCAAGGTAAGCCTCGACTGGCACCTCATCGACCAGGAGGAGAAACACGCACGCCTCCAGCGTTTTGTCCGCGACCTCAACGGCTTCTACCAAAACAACCAGGCCCTCTGGGAGGTTGACAGCCGCTACGACGGCTTCCGCTGGCTCGATTTCAAGGACGCCAACAACTCCGTCGTCGCCTTCGCCCGCTTCGCCAACAATCCCGACGACCACCTGGTCTGCGTCTTCAACTTCACACCCCAGACCCATTACGGTTACAAGATCGGGGTGCCGCACCGCATACCCTACCGGCCGGTCTTTTCCTCCGACGCCCATGCCTACGGCGGCAGCAACCTGCACAACGATGCGGTGCTCGATATCCACCCCAAGCCATCCGGCGAGGCCCAGTTCCATGTCGAGGTCAACGTGCCGCCCCTGGGCGGGCTCATCCTCAAGCCGATTAACCGTTGATATTTGGCCAAAAGACCATGAGCGCGACGGAAGATCTGAAACCGGCAGGCGATAAAATCCGGGCCACGATCCGCTGGATCTGCGAGCAGATACGGGAGCGTCCGGGAAAAAAACGGATCGCCATCCTCCGGGAAGCGGAACTGCGTTTCGACCTCTCGCCCAGGGAATGCGAGTTCATTGAAACGAAACTCGAAGCGGGCCCAGAAGAAACAGCAGGCTGAAGTACCGGAAAACGTAATTGTTTGTTGGAAAATCCGTTCCTTTTCGTTATCTTTCCGGAGGCAGAAGGGAAAAAGGGCGGCACCTCGACCATTCCGCAGGAAACTCCGCGCCGGGGCGGGTAGTTCCGGCAGCGACGTCTGTGAGTCCTCACGCCTGCCTGAAAGCGCCGGCCGGAGCAAAGCAACCGGCTGGCACCAGCAAAAAAACTGAAAGGAAGAGCGGATTGCATGGAAGAGATGAACGTCATTACCTGTATCGTGCAGAGAGGTTACGCCGACCAAGTGGTCAATGCCGCCATTGACGCCGGCGCCCAGGGGGCGACCATCACCTACGGCCGGGGCACCGGGGTCCGGCAAAAGCTCGGGTTTCTCGCCCGCTTCATCGTGCCGGAGAAAGAAACCATCATCATCGTCACCCGGGGCGCCGAGACCGAACCCGTCTTCCAGGCCGTGGTCGAGGCCGGCAAGCTTCACAAGAAGGGGAGAGGTTTCGCCTACATAACCAAAGCGACCCAGGCTGTCGGGTTCCTTTAAACAGGAACGGCAAAATGGTCAGAGACACCCTCATCGTTTCCGCCTTTCTGCTGCTCAACGTCGTCTTTCTGGACATTACCGCCGAAGCGATGTTCTCCAACCTGGTGGGCATCACCAGCGGCAGCCACACCAACATCATCGTCTTTCTGCTGGTCGCCTCTGTTTTTCTCGTCTTTTCCTCTTTTCTCTTCCCCGACCTCGGTCTCTACCGGATAAGCTATTTCTTCTCCAAACTCCTCATGGAACTCGCCCAGTTCCTTCTGGTGCTGCTGGCCATCTTCAATGTCTGGATCTGGTTCGGTGCCGGCGAAGACCTGCTGCTGGTCATGGGTTACGATATCGTGCTGATGCTCTTTCTGCTTCTCACCGCCGCTGCCTACGCCATCCACCTCATCGATTTCAACTATGAATTCAAGACCGCCTTCACCTCCCACGTGGGGCTGATCCTGCTCTCCATCATCGTGGTACAGGTGGCCGGGCTGTTCTGAACGTTCGCCCTGCGGTCCTCCTCCCAGCCCTGCCCCAAGAATTTATGGCTTTCCCCTGCCGCACCAGGTAAAATAAAAGGGCTGTTTGCGCAACAACAGCCGGACGCGAGCATTTTCTCCCCTTCCACCCATTGTTACCGAAGGGGCTTTCTTTTGCCTGTCGAGCGTATCATGAAATTCGGTTCTCTATTTTTCTTTGCCCTTGTCCTCTGCTTTTTTTTCCTTGGTTTCCCTGCCGCCTTCAGTGCCGAACCGGCCCCCGCTTCCACATCCCAAGAAAACTTCGAAGTGGCCGGCCGTGTCTTCACCGAGAACGGCCCCCTGGCCGACGCACGGGTTTCCGCCTACTTGAGTTACGCCGACATCGGTGCCGGCAAACCGGCCTTCGAGGCTGACCTGGCCGATGAGCAGGGCAGCTTCACCATGCTGTTACCCGCCGCCACCTACTACTTCGTAGCCCGTGGCAGCAAGGACAACATCGATTATTTCGCTTTTCACGGCAACAACCCGATCGCCACCGGCGGAACCAACCTGTGGCTCGCCTTCCAGGCCACGCCGGTGGCGGATCCAGTTGCCCGCGAGGGAGGCCCCGCCATCAGCGGCAGGGTGACCTTCAAGGGCGAGCCGGTCACCGACGGCTATGTGAGCGCCTACCTGACCAGCGCCAAAACCTTCAAGGGCCTCGGGTACAAAACCGAAAGCATCAAAAGGGACGGCACCTTTCATCTCAATTTGCCGCCCGGCGACTATGTTCTGGTTGCCAAGAAGATGCTGGGTGGCGGCTCCCTGCGGCCTCCCCAGCGCGGCGACCTGATCGGTTATTTTGCCGGCAATCCGGTTTCCCTGGCGGCGGACCGCGAGATCAGCGTCGAAATCGGCCTCTACCCCAAGGCCGACCGCACGAGCTTCACCGATGTGCCGCAGATCCGCACCAACACCTACCCCACCGCCGAAACCATCGCCGCCGTTGGCGGCTCCGGCATTGCCGGCCGGGTCACCAGTGCCGACGGCAACCCCATCGAGAACATCTTCGTGCTCGCCTATCCGGCCCGCAGCGAAGTCTTTCAGATGTATCACCTGAGCCACGGCACCACCTACTCGGCCCGCACCGGTAAAGACGGCCGCTATTTCGTGCCCATCGACCAATCCGGCCAGTACAACGTGGTGGCCCGCGACATCCTGGGCGACGGCCCCCACCGGGGCGAGCTTTATGGCCTCTACCAGGGGGACGCCATGCACCAGGTCTCCTACGCCGCCGGCAGCCGCCTGGAAAACATCGACATCGTGGCCGGCCGCACCATGGAGGAACCTGCCGTTGCCGGTGACGTGGGGCTCCAGATCCCGGCCGCCGCCCAGCGGTTCAACAACCCAGAAATCAACAGCGACATCACCATCCTCGAGGACACGGTCTGGTCCGGCCGGGTTCTCATCCGCGGCAAAGTTTCGGTAAAACGCGGCGCCACCCTCTTCCTTGAGCCCGGTACGGAAGTCCGCTTTGCCTTTCTCGACCGCGACCAGAACAACATCGGCGACGGCGAACTGCTCATCGAGGGCCGCATTCTGGCCCTGGGTACCGCCGAGAACAAGATCCGCTTCTCCTCCGCCGAACCGGAACCGAAGCCCAACGACTACTCCTACGTCAACGTTCTCGCCACCGCCGGCGCTCCCAGCATCTTCGAGCACTGCGAGTTCCGTCACGGCTTCTCCGGCATGCAGCTCCACTACTCCAACGTCGAGATCCGCAACAGCCTCTTCGAGCACAACGGCGAGGGCCTGCACTGGAACACGGTGAACCTGCTGGTGGAGGACAGCACCTTCCGCGAGAACGGGGTCGGCATCAAGTTCTCCCGCCAGGAAGGAAAGGTGCTGGTCCGGCGCAACCTGGTCACCGACAACGCCATCGGCGTTCAGTTCGTGCACCAGCACATCAATGCGGTGGATTTCGACAATCTCAATAAGGTGATCGAGCCGCCGGTTTTCGAGCAGAACAACATCTTCAATAACCGCAAGTACAACTTCTCCATGGGCGACCGCCAGGAGATCGACATCACGGTGGCCGGCAACTGGTGGGGCTCCGGCGCCGCCGCCGAGATCGAGCCCACCCTCTTCGACCGGCTCGACGACGACGAGCTCGGGCAGGTCTTTTTCGAGCCGTTTCTTGACAGCCCGGTTGACCGGGCCGGAACCCCGAACTGAGGAGTAGTCCGCGGCAATGTCCTTCGTGTGGCTGAAAAACCTTCTTTTCCTGCTCACCCTCGCTTCTTTCACCCTGCCCGTTGCGGCGGCGGCCGAGGTGCTCACCGCCGACACGGTCTGGCAGGGCGAGGTGGTGCTCGAAGACGACCTCTACATCCCCCGCGGCATAACGCTTACCGTGGCCGCCGGCACCACCGTGCGTATAAGGCCCGCGGAGAGCACCAAGATCGACCCCGAATACCTCTCGCCGCTCACCGAGATCGTATTGCGCGGCCACATGGAGGTGGAGGGCGAGGCCGAGCAGCCGGTGCGCTTCGTGCTCGAAGGCGAGGCCGGAGCCGAGGAGCGCTGGGCCGGCATCCAGGTCGACGCCGGCAACCTCTGGTTGCGCCACGCCGTGATCCAGGGCGCCGAAACCGCGGTGAACGTCTCTCGCGGCTGGGTCAAACTCAAGCACAGCGAACTCACCGGCAACCGCTACGGCCTGGTGGTCCAGGGACCGCAATCCGGCGCCAAGCTCGAAAAGAGCAGAATCGGCGGCAACGATTACGGCCTCCTGGCCCTGGACGGCGCCACCCTCGAGCGGGAAGAGAGCACCATTGCCGACAACGCCAAGGAAGACGAACTGCAGGAGGATTTCCCGGCCCAGCCTCCTCCGGCCGCTCCTTTGCCCCCGGTATCCGAGCCTCAGCTCAGCCGGGTCTACACCAACGAGTCGCTCATCGGCACCACGGTCTGGGAAGGCAAAATCCAGGTCAACGGCGTGGTCAGGCTGCCCATGGACAGCCGCCTCGTCATCCTGCCCGGCACCGTGGTGGAGTTCAGCAAGCGCGACACCAACGGCGACAACATCGGCGAGAACGGCCTGCTTCTGCAGGGTGTCTTCATCGCCAAAGGGACTGCCGAAAAACCCATCACCTTCCGCTCCGCCGAAAAGGAACCCGATTACGGCGACTGGGACGCCATCAATATCCTCGGTTCCGACGGCACCCAGAACCTCATCGAACACTGCCGCATCGAAAACGCCTACCGCGGCATGCACTTTCACTTCGCCAATGTCGGGGTCCGCCATACCCGGCTTCTCGGCAACTACCGCGGCATCCAGTTCCAGGAATCCCTGGTGGCCATCGAGCACACCGAATTCATCAACAACAAGAGCGCCATCCAGGCCCGGGACTCCGAGATCCGCTTCACCGACAACCTGATCACCGGCAACCTCAACGGTGCCAACTTCTTCCGGGTCAACATGGAAGCGCGCCGCAACCGCTTTCTGGCCAATGGCAAGGACGGCATCCGCATCCGGGAGGGATCGGTCACCTTTGCCGAAAACGCATCCAGCCGCAACCGCTACGGCCTGCAGGTGGCGGATGTGGTCTACGGCCGCTTTCACGGCAATCTGCTGAACCACAACCACGAATTCGGGGCCACCATCCGCAACTG
>JBFHWX010000027.1:0-26158 GCA_041599275.1 Desulfobulbales bacterium
CGTCAGGGTCGGCGAAGGCCTCCCCGGAGAGCTTGAGCAGAATCCTCTTCGGTCTTGTCACTCTCCCCCTCCGACAGACAACCTTGCGACGTTCTTGACCGAGATGTTCTCGCCCATCTTGGCGATCAGCTCGTTCAGCATGTCCTGCACGGACAGATCCGGGTTCTTGACGAACTTCTGTTCGAGCAGGCAGCTCTCGGCATAGAATTTGTCGATCTTGCCGGTCACCATCTTCTCGACAATATTGGCGGGTTTGCCGGAGTCGAGACCCTGCTGGGTGTAGATGTCCCGCTCCCGGGCCACCACCGATTCATCGACGTCCTCACGCTTGATGCCCAGCGGGTTGACCGCCGCCACGTGCATGGCGATGTCCCTGGCAAAGGCCTTGAAATCGTCGGTCTTGGCCACGAAGTCGGTCTCGCAGGAAACTTCCACCATGACCCCGAGCTTGCCGCCGGCGTGGATGTAGGTTTCCACCACCCCTTCGCTGGTTGCCCGGCCGGCCCGCTTTTGGGCCACGGCCAGACCTTTCTGGCGCAGCAGGTCCACGGCTTTTTCCATATCGCCGCCGGTCTCGCTCAGCGCCTTCTTGCAATCCATCATGCCCGCATTGGTCTTGTCGCGGAGCTCCTTCACCATCTGACTCGTTATGCTCACGTCGAGATCTCCTTCTCTACTCGGTCGTAGTGTCTATGTAAAATCTTTGCTGATAGATGGGGCGATCAGGCCGAGCCTGCGGCAGCGTCGCCCTCGGCTTCCTGCTGCAAGGCCGATTCGGCGGAGGCCATGGCGGCGGCCACTTCGTCGGAGGCGTCCATCTCACCGGCTTCGGCGCGGCCGGTGGCCACGGCTTCGGCGATGGTGGCGGCCACCAGACGCACGGAACGGATGGCGTCGTCGTTGCCGGGGATCACGTAATCGATGCCTTCGGGGTTGCAGTTGGTGTCGGTGAGGGCGATCACCGGGATGCCCAGCCGGTTGGCCTCTTGCACGGCGATCTGCTCTTTCTTGGGATCGACGATGAACAGTGCCGAGGGCAGGTCACGCATGTTCTTGATGCCGCCGATGTTGCGTTCGAGCTTGATCCGCTCCTTTTCCATCAGCAGGATTTCCTTCTTCGGGAACCGGTTGATGGTGCCGTCGGCCTGCATGCTCTCGATCTGCTTCAAGCGCTCGATGCCGCGGCGGATGGTCTGGAAGTTGGTGAGGGTGCCGCCGAGCCAGCGGTGGTTGATGAAGAACATACCGCAACGGGAGGCCTCCTCGCGGATGATCTCCTGGCTCTGCTGCTTGGTGGCCACGAAGAGGATGGAGCCGCCCTTGGCAACGGTCTTGCGCGCAAAAGAACAAGCCTCGTTGAACAGCTTGTAGGTCTTATCGAGGTTGATGATGTAGATGCCGTTGCGCGGGCCGTAGATATACGGCTTCATCTTGGGGTTCCAGCGCCTGGTCTGGTGGCCGAAATGAAGCCCGGCCTCGAGCATCTGACGGATAGTTACGGTAGCCATGGTGTTCCTCCGAAATTTTTGGTTGGGTCCTCCATCCCTGTGCCCCGACCCGCGCTGATTGCGGGCACCTGGGGGCTTGACGCCTTCGGGATGTGTGAGATAGAGAAAATGCCGCAGCTCGCCCCACGCGAGGCGGCATCAATAAAACTCGTTTTTATACCACTTCAGTTCCTGTTTGGCAATGGCGAAAACTGTCCTGCCTGGGCTCAACGGAGCCGCAAAGCCGGTTGGCCGCCGAGTTGGAAGCGCAGCCAATCGAAGCCGAAACGGAGCAGTGCTTCATCTGACGACTCAATCCGCCGGGTCCGGTCCTTGCCGAGCTGAAATTTCCTGAGCAGCTGGTTGGCGTTCACAAAGCTCCTGAACCCATCGATATCGTAACAGACCATGAAAGCCATTCGCTGCTTGGGTCCGGCCACCCCCTCCCCTTTCCAGGGGTTGGCGGCAAAAAGCGTTTCCACCTCGGTCCAGGCCTCGTTCATGCTGTTGAACTCGGCCAGGTCCTGGTCGCGCAGCCAGTCGCGGATGGTCCAGGTCTTCTCCTGCTGGTGGCCGAGGCAATAGTCGTGCCTGGCAACCAGATAGAAGTCACTCTTGCCACTGCGACCGTGGCGGCGGTCGACGCCCCGCTCCAGAGGATAGGTGCGGCAGGATGTGGGACGGTCACGGTAGACGGTGCAGCCGGATTCCCCCAGGAAGGGGCAGGTCTGTTCGGCGTTTTCCGCCATCCGAAGGTACAGCCCGGGGAAAAAGGGGTTGCTGCCGGGACCGAGCCGGGTGTAGCGCTCGAGAAGCTCGGCGGAGGTGATGCCGAGATGGGTCTTGAGGCGGAGCAGGTCGTACGGGTAAAGGGGCAGATCGAGCTGCCGGCAGCAAGTGGTGAAGCACTCGACGCCGGGATGGCAGGCAAAAGAAAAGGTATCCTTTGCAAAAAGGGGAACCATGCCGGCAGGGAAATCGTTCTCTTTCAATTCGGATGACACCGGATCTTTCCTGCGGGTTAATAATCTCAGTAAAGAACCCTAACTTCTGGCCTGCCCGATCCTCCCCGGAATCCATGAATTGGCGAAACAGGCGGGTCGAGAAAGCGATAAAAAAAACTGGCAGGAATTCCTTCCTTGCCAGTTTTCAGGCTACAGCATGGCGGTGAAGGAGGACGCTTACTGGTTCGCCTCGTCTCCTGCCACTTCTTCCTTGTAATTGACCAGCTCGAGGATGGCCATGGGCGCAGCATCACCTTCACGGCGGCCGGTACGGATGATCCTGGTGTAGCCACCGTTGCGGTCCATGTACTCGTCTTTCAACTGGTCGAACAGCTTGGCCACAACCTTCTTGCTGCGGATGACCGCCAGGGCCTGACGCCGGGCGTGAAGATCACCGCGCTTGGCAAGGGTGATCATCCGGTCGGCAACCTTCCTTATTTCCTTGGCCTTGGGGGTGGTGGTGACGATCCGCTCGTGCTCCAGCAGAGAAGTGACCATGTTCCGAACCATGGCCGCCCGATGGGCGGAGTCTCTTCCTAATCTTTTTCCAGCCTTCTGATGCCTCATGGGGTAAACCTCTTGGTATGAAATCCAACCTCGATGGCCTGAGCCACCAGGTGTAAAGGGTGAAAACTATGCACCGATCTCTTCGTCGCTTCCTTCCGCGGGCGGCTCCCAACCTTCGATCTTCATGCCGAGGCTGAGTTCCATTTCGGAAAGAAGCTGTTTGATCTCATTGAGGGACTTGCGGCCGAAATTCTTAGTTTTCAACATCTCGGCCTCGGTCTTCTGGACCAACTCGCCAATATAATTGATGTCCGCGTTCTTCAGGCAATTGGCGGAACGAACCGAGAGCTCGAGATCCTCGACGGTGCGGTACAGATTGTCGTTGAGCAGGGCGGCGTCGGAGCTCTCGTTTTCGGTGATCTCGGGTTCAGCGGCGTCTTCGTCGAAATTGATGAAGATCGTCATGTGCTCTTTGAGAATCTTGGCCGCATAGGCCAGAGCGTTCTCAGGCTTCACGGAACCATCAGTGTGGATTTCCATGGTCAGCTTGTCGTAATCGGTCTGTTGGCCGACCCGGGCCTGGCTGACGATGTACTGCACCTTCTTGATCGGTGTGAAGATCGCGTCGATGGGAATTACCCCGATGGCGTGGTCTTCGCTTTTGTTCATCTCGGCAGGGCTGTAGCCCTTGCCCCATTTGACCTCGAGTTCGGCAACGAACTTGCTGCCGCCGGTAATGGTGCAGATGTGCTGGTCAGGGTTCATCACCTCCACCATGCCACTGCCGGCGATATCGGCGGCGGTCACCGGGCCGGCCTCGGTCTTCTCGATGCGGACCTTCTTGGTGGTGGGGGCGTTCAACTTGAGGCGAACCGCCTTCAGGTTGAGGATGATCTCGGTCACATCCTCCTGAATGCCGGTAATGGACGAAAACTCATGGAGCGCTCCCTCGATCTTCACCGAGGTGATGGCCGCGCCCTGGATGGAGGACAAAAGGATGCGGCGCAGCGAGTTGCCGATGGTGGTGGCGAAACCGCGCTCCAGGGGCTGGCAGACGAATTTGCCATAGGTGGCCGTATGTTTCTTCTTGTCGACTTCCAAGCGCTCGGGCTTGATGAGCTCCCACCAGTTACGGTAAAAAGGAGCCTCGTCGTGCTGCAAACCTTGTGTCATAGCTGTATCCCTGTTTGAGATGTTTCAGGACCTCGATCCGTTTCGGGCTGTGGAGGCGGCAGTTAAGCATTCCCCACCCTTTCCATGAAGAGACTTCGAGGCAAAAACAACAGCTCGCCCTTACGGCGATTTATTTGGAGTAGAGCTCGACGATAAGCTGTTCCTGGATGGGCGCGGTGATCTCCTCACGCTGCGGTATCGACTTGACGGTCCCCTGGAAGTTGTTCTTGTCCAGTTCGAGCCAACCCGGTACGCCGCGACGGGCAACGGCCTCGAGATTGTCGATGAGCGCCTGGTTCTGGCGGCTCTTCTCCTTGACCGTGATGGTGTCACCCACCGCGACCACGAAGGACGGCACGTTCACCTTCTTGCCGTTGACCAGAATGTGGTTATGGCGTACGATCTGGCGCGCCTGAGTGCGGGAGCAGGCGATACCGAGACGAAAAATTGTGTTGTCGAGGCGACGCTCGAGAAGGGAGAGCAGATTTTCGCCGGTTACCCCCTTCATCCGCTCGGCGGTGATGAAGGTCCGGTGGAACTGGCCTTCAAGCATGCCGTAAAGCCGTTTGACCTTCTGCTTCTCACGAAGCTGGACGGCGTAGTCGGACATTTTGCGAAACCTGGCCTGCCCATGCTGGCCAGGAGCGTAAGCGCGTCTTTCGAAGGCGCACTTATCGGAATAGCACCTGTCGCCCTTGAGAAACAGTTTGAGATTTTCGCGCCTGCACTGCCGGCAGCTTGCGCCTGTATTTCTGGCCAAAGTGAACCTCCTCAACTAACTGGTTTAAACTCCCACTCCGGGGAAAGGGATTCTTGCGAGTACCGGCAGCACCGGTGGAGATGAGATCAGACCCTTCTTCTCTTCGGCGGCTTGCAACCGTTGTGGGGAAGAGGCGTGACGTCAACGATGCGGCTCACCTCGAGCCCTTCGGACTGCAGGGCACGCATGGCGGATTCGCGGCCAGGGCCGGGGCCTTTCACCCGCACCTCAACCTTGCGCATGCCGTGGTCCATGGCCTTCTTGGCGGCGTCGGCCACCGTGGTCTGGGCGGCAAAGGGCGTGCTCTTACGGCTTCCCTTGAAGCCATGGCAACCGGCGGAGGACCAGGAAATAACGTTCCCCTGCTTGTCGCTGAAGGCCACCGTCGTGTTGTTGAAGGTAGACTGGATATGAACGATTCCCTCGGGAATGTTCTTTCTCTCACGTTTCTTGGCGCGGGCGGCAGCACCCTTTTTCGGACTCGCCATGGATACTTTCTCCTCGAGTGAAATCTGTATCAGTACGATATTTCGATAAAATTCAGCAAAGCCCGGTTACTTGCGGGCAGCACCACGACGGGGACCCTTACGGGTACGGGCGTTGGTCTTGGTGCGCTGGCCGCGGCAGGGAAGGCCCTTGCGGTGACGCAGACCACGGTAACAACCGGAATCCATCAGGCGCTTGATGTCCATGCCGACTTCACGGCGGCGATCACCCTCGACCGAAAAGGAGGTTTCGAGAATTTTCCGGATCGCAGCGACATCGGCGTCGTTGAGGTCGTCGCTGTTCATGGTGTGAGCGAGCCCGGCCTCGTCGAGGATCTTCCTCGCGGAGGTACGCCCTATACCGTGGATATAGGTAAGAGCGATCTCCATATGTTTCTTTTTCGGTAAGTCAACACCAGCTATACGTGCCAAGGCTTACATCCTCCGATAAACGTTTTCCGATCTATCCCTGACGCTGTTTGTGCTTCTTGACCTTGCAGGTCACCCGCACCACGCCATTTCTTTTATGAACCTTACAATCACTGCACATCTTTTTGACTGAAGCGCGAACCTTCATTTTTCCATCCTCTATCGTTAAAACCGGAGAGACTATCTCTTCCCCTTGGAACGAAATGTAATCCGCCCGCGGGTCAGGTCATAGGGAGAAAGCTCCACCGTGACTTTGTCGCCGGGCAGAATTTTGATGAAATGCATCCGCATCTTGCCGGAGATATGAGCCAGTACCCGGTGGCCGTTATCGAGTTCGACCCGGAACATGGCATTGGGCAACGGCTCGATGATGGTCCCTTCGACCTGAATGGCTTCTTCTTTCGGCATATACCCTTTTCCTTTCCCTTTGGTAGTTAACACAAACCAAGAGACCTGTTGGCAGCGGAAGAAATTGAAGCCGCGTAATGTACTACAAAGCTCCCGCCCCTGACAAGTCTTTTTTTCAATCCAGTCCAGGCACACGAATGCCCTCGGAAAGGATTCGGGGCCCTTCCTCGGTGACCGCCACCGAGTGTTCGAAATGGGCCGACGGCATGCCGTCTGCGGTGACCACCGTCCAGCCGTCCCGCAACACCCGGACCTCGTGGCTGCCCAGGTTGACCATGGGCTCGATGGCCAGAACCATACCGGCCTGCAGCCGCGGCGAACGGCCGTCCCTTACGAAGTTCGGCACTTCCGGACTCTCGTGGAGCTGGGTGCCGATGCCGTGGCCGACGAACTGGCGAACCACCGAAAAACCATGGGCTTCCACGTGTTCCTGAACAGCGCGTCCCACGTCGTTAACCCGCTTGCCCACCAGCGCCTGGCTGATCCCTTCGTAGAGCGCCTGACGGGTGACCCGTAAAAGATCCAAATACCGGTCTTGGACTTCCCCCAGGGGAATGGTCACTGCCGCATCGCCGAAGTAGCCCTGGTACTTGACCCCGAAATCGATGGAGACCAAGTCGCCCTCCCGCAACACGATCTTCTTGGAGGGAATGCCGTGCACCACTTCCTGGTTGATCGAAACGCAGAGGCAACCGGGGAAGCCATGGTACCCCTTGAAGGCGGGGATCGCCTGGTGGTCTCTGACGAATTCCTCGGCCCAGTGGTCCAGCTCAAAGGTCGTCCGCCCGGCCTCAATCCGCTCACCGAGCATGTTCAGGGTGTCGGCCACGATCCGGTTGGCGGTGCCAAGAAGCTCGATTTCGTCCGGACTCCTCAGGGTGATATGGTGGTCCCTGACTTTTTTCGCAGCCGTCACGTTGGATTTACTCCCCCTGCATCACCGGAGACTCGCCAGGAAGTCTTGCCGGATGCAGAAATCCACTCCTGCAGGAGACACCCCGGGGAGGTCCCTGCCTCAGCGCCGTCCCTTGATCCGCCCCTGCTTCATGAAGCCTTCGTAGTTCCGCATCACCAAATGAGACTCGATCTGGGCGATGGTGTCGATGGCAACCCCCACCACGATCAGGAGAGCGGTGCCGCCGAAGTAGAACGGTACGTTGAACTGGCTGATCATCCAGGTCGGCATGACGCAGATGACGCTCAGGTAGAGAGCGCCGATTACCGTAAGACGGGTGAGAACCTTGTCGATGAAATCGGAGGTCTTCTTGCCAGGCCGGATACCAGGAATGAACCCGCCGTTCTTTTTGAGATTTTCCGCGACATCCACCGGGTTGAACTGGACCGCGGTGTAGAAGAAGCAGAAAAAGACGATGAAGACGACGAAGATGATGTAATAAAGCGCCGTGCCGGGGTTGAGCAGGGCAACGATTCGCTGCACCCAATCGATCTGGATGAGGCCACCAATGGTGGCGGGGAACATCATGATCGAGGAGGCAAAAATAGGCGGAATAACACCGGAAATATTAATTTTCAAGGGCAAGTGCGAACTCTGTCCGCCGTACACCCGGCGTCCCACCACCCGCTTGGCATACTGGATGGGGATGCGCCGCTGGGCCGTCTCGAAAAATATGATGACGCCGATCACCAGCACCATCCAGGCCAGAAGCAACGGCAGGAAGATAAGCGGAATGTCGCTGGTTCCCACCATCTGGAAAGTGTTGGCCACGGCGGCAGGCATGCGGGCAACGATACCGGCGAAAATAATCAGCGAGATACCGTTACCGATGCCGCGCTCGGTCATCTGCTCGCCAAGCCACATGATGAAGGCGGTGCCCGAAGTCAGGGTCAGCACCGTCATCAGCCGGAAGCCCCAGCCGGGAAAGGACACAATGGCTTCGCCGGCCGGTCCGCTCATGCCCTCAAGCCCAATGGAGATGAACAGCCCCTGGATGAGGGCGAGCACCACGGTGCCGTAGCGCGTGTACTGGGTGATCTTGCGGCGACCGGACTCGCCTTCGTTCTTCAGGGCCTCGAGCTGCGGAATCACCACGGTTAGCAGCTGGATGATGATCGAGGCGCTGATATAAGGCATGATCCCAAGGGTGAAGATGGAGAAGTTCTCCAGGGCTCCGCCCGAAAACATGTTGAACATGCCAAAAAGGGTAGAGGCCTTGGAGGCGAAAAGACTCGCCAGGGCCTCGCCGTTGATCCCCGGAGTAGGGATCTGCACGCCAATCCGGTAGACAGCGAGCATCAGCAGAGTGAAAATCGCTCGCCGCCTGAGCTCCGGGATATTGGCGGTGTTCCGGAAACCGCCAAGCATCAGCCGAGCACCTCGACGGAGCCGCCGGCCGCTTCGATCTTGCTGCGGGCGGAGGCGGAGACTTTATTGACGGCGATCTTCAGCGGCTTGGAAAGCTCGCCATTGCCAAGCAGCTTGACCAGTGCATCACTCCGGCCGATAAGACCGGCTTCGATCAGGGCCTGGCGGTTGACCTCGGCGGAAGCCTCGAAACGATCGAGATCCTCGACGTTGACAATGGCGTAGACGGTCTTGAAGACGTTATTGAAGCCGCGTTTCGGGATACGGCGCTGCAGCGGCATCTGGCCGCCTTCAAAACCCATCTTGATACCGCCGCCGCTGCGGGCTTTGGCGCCCTTGTGACCACGGCCGGCAGTTTGCCCATGGCCGGAGCCCTGGCCACGGCCCACTCTCTTGCGGTTCTTGTTGGAGGCCGCTTTCGGCGAAAGATTGCTCAGGGTAAGCATGTTACTTCTCCTCTTCAACCGTGACCAGATGCGCTACTTTGCGCAGCATGCCCCTGATCTCGGGGGTGTCTTTACGAACTACTGTTTTCTCGCGCCGGGTGAGGCCAAGACCGATGAGGGTGGCCCGAACCGTTTCGGGGCTACCGATGGCGCTCTTCGTCAAGGTGCATTTCAAGGTGGACATACTCTTTACCTTCCCTATGAAAATATGTGTGGTGAGACCGGTTCCGTGAAGGAAAAAGCGGTACGCCTCAGGCGAGGATCTCTTCCACGGTCTTGCCACGCAGGGCGGCTATCTTCTCGGCGCTCCGCAGAGTCCGCAGACCGTCGAGGGTTGCCTTGACCATGTTGTGCGGGTTGTTGGAGCCGATGCACTTGGTGAGGATGTTCTGTACCCCGGCGGCTTCCAGTACTGCACGCACGGCTCCACCTGCGATCACGCCGGTACCGGCGGAGGCGGGTTTCAAAAGAACCTTGCCGGCGCCGAATTTGCCCTGCACCTCGTGAGGGATGCTCACCTCGGTAAGGGGCACCTGCCGCATCTCTTTGCGTGCCTTCTCAACACCCTTGCGAATCGCTTCGGGCACCTGATTGGCCTTGCCAAGCCCGTAGCCGACCTTGCCGTTACCGTCGCCGATAACCACCAGGGCGCTGAAGCTGAAGCGGCGGCCGCCCTTGACAACCTTCGCCACCCGGTTGATGTGGACGATCTTTTCGATCATCTCGTCCGTACTTTCTTTTTTTCCGCGAGTAAAATCCGCCAAGGTACACCCCCAAAACGTATCTTCAGTTATTAACCGTTGAAATTATCGCTAGCCCCCGGCCGCCGGAAAAATTCCGTTTGCGGCCGAGGTGGTCGGAGAGCGAAAGGTCCTGCAGCCTAAAACTGCAGGCCGCCCTCCCGCGCCCCATCGGACAGGGCCTTGATCCGGCCATGGTACATGTAGCCGCCGCGGTCGAAAACCACCTGCTCCACCCCGGCAGCCTTGGCCTTTTCGGCCAGGAGCTTGCCGACCTGGTGGGCGGCGTTTGTCTTGCCTTTTTCGTCAGTCGCCTGAAAGCCTTTGTCCACGGTGGACATGGAGGCCAGGGTGCGGCCGCAGGTATCGTCGATAACCTGCGCATAGATGTGCTTCGCGCTTTTAAAAACGCGCAGACGCGGCCGTTCCGGCGTACCGGCAATCTTGGAGCGGATCCGTTTGATTCGTTTCTGCCGCGCCTGGGCGGAAGGATTCGTCTTAGCCATTTTCCTGTTCCTGCTTGAGAGATATCTTTGTCGATCCAGGAGTCGGCCTGGGCCACCAGGCCCCAGCACCCTGCAAGGATCACGAAGCGTTCCTATTTCTTGCCGCCGGACTTACCAACTTTACGGACGATGTGCTCGTTCTCGTAGCGGATGCCCTTGCCCTTGTACGGCTCGGGCTTGCGGATGGCACGCATGCGGGCGGCGGTGAGCCCTAGGAGCTCCTTGTCGATGGACTCCAGCATGATGGTGTTGGCCTTGTCGACCATGGTAGCGCCAACCCCGGTGGGTAGCGGAAACTTCACCGGGTTGGAGTAACCGACGTTGAAGGTGACGTCCTTGCCGTCCACGGCCACCCTGTAGCCAACCCCTTCCACCACCAGTTTACGCTGGAAGCCGGCGGAGACACCCACCACCATGTTGTTGACGAGAGCGCGGGTGAGACCTTTGAAGGCAAGTGTCTGTTTGGCCTCGTCGGCGCTCTTCACCTGCAGTTCCTCGCCGGCCATCTCCAGGGAGATTTCGGGGCGGATTTCACGCTCCAGAGAACCCTTGGGACCGGTAACCTTGACGAACGAGCCTTCTACCTCGACTTTGACGCCTTTCGGCAGAGGGATCGGCATTCTTCCTATTCTAGACATGAGTTCCTCCAACTCTTGCGATCGCGCGGGGCCTACCAGGCCTCGCAGAGAACTTCGCCGCCAATCTGCAGACGACGCGCCTCACGATCGGTGATCACTCCATTGGACGTGGAAAGGATGGCGATGCCGAGGCCACTCATGACCCTCGGAATATCGCTGGCCTTCACATACTGACGCATGCCGGGCTTGCTGACGCGGCGAAGGCCCTGCAGGATCTTCTCGCCCCGGGGGCCGTATTTCAGCTCGATCCGCAGGGTGCCCTGCACGGATCCTTCAAGCACCTGATAGTCCTTGATGTAGCCTTCTTCCTTGAGGACTTTGACCACATCGACTTTGAGCTTGGACAGCGGCACGTCGAGGGTGTCGAACTTCACCATGCCTGCATTTCGTATCCTGGTCAGCAGATCTGCCAGGGGATCACTCATTGACATCTACCCTGTACTCCTATTTCCTGAAGTTTACAGTCAATCTTTTTCACATCCCGCGGCCAGCGACCTATGACCTTCAAGAAGCCGGTGCGGGAAAGAGAGCGCCCTGCGTCTACCAACTGGACTTGGTAACCCCGGTGATTTCACCGCGGTTGGCCAGGCTCCTGAAACAGATACGGCAAATCCCGAATTTGCGAATGAACGCCCGGGGCCGGCCGCACAGAGGGCAACGGTTGTAGGCACGGGAACTGAACTTGGGCTGCCGTTGACTCTTAGCGATGAGGGATTTCTTAGCCAAACCTTCCTCCTTGGCTTACGCGCTGGTTATCTGAGGACAGTAACAAAACAATCCTGGTGCGAAGACTCTGGTCTCCACTATTTCTTGAACGGCAGGCCGAGACTGGAGAGCAGGAAGCGCCCCTCTTCATCGGTTTGGGCCGTCGTGGTGATGGCTATGTTGAGACCGCGGATCTTATCGACCTTGTCGTAGTCGATTTCCGGGAAGATGATGTGCTCCTTGATGCCCATGGCGAAATTGCCGCGGCCGTCGAACATCTTCGAGGAAATGCCACGGAAGTCACGAACCCGCGGCAGGGCGATATTGATGAGCTTGCTCAGGAAGTCATACATCCGCTCGTTGCGCAGGGTCACCCGGCAACCAATGGGCATGCCCTGGCGGAGCTTGAAGCCGGCGATGGACTTCTTGGCCCGGGTGATCACCGCACGCTGGCCGGCAATGCGGGTAAGCTCCTCGGCAGCCACCTCGACGGACTTGGGATTCTGCACAGCCTCACCGACGCCCATGTTGAGAACGATCTTCTCGATCTTGGGCACCTGCATGATGTTTTTGTACCCAAATTCCTTCATGAACTGAGGAACGCACTCTTCCTGGTATACTTCCTTGATTCCAGCCATTGGTATTCTCCTGATAAATCGGGCCCGCTCTTAGGCTTTGGCCGGCTCGATGGCTTCTTTGCACTGCTTGCAGACCCGGGCCTTGTTTCCGTCATCCAGAACGTTGCTGCCAACACGCACGGTCTTGGTGCAATGGGGGCAGACCAACATCAGATTGGAAATATGGATGGGCGCCTCCTTCTCGAGGATCTGCCCGGCCTGATTGGGCGTCGGCTTGAGATGCTTCTTCATCATGTTGGCATTCTCGACCAGCGCCTTGTTGGTCTTGGCATATATCTTCAGGATCTTGCCAACCCGGCCTTTGTCCTTGCCGGCAATGATCTCGACTTTGTCGTTGACACGTAAATGATTCTGAACAGTATTCATGGCATCTCCCCTACGGGTGCTCCTTCAATGAATTCGTCTTGCCTGCTTACAACACTTCCGGGGCCAGCGAAATGATCTTCATGAAGCCCCTGGCCCGCAGCTCACGCGCAACCGGCCCGAAGATACGGGTGCCGATGGGATCGCCGCCGCCGGAGAGAAGCACGGCGCCGTTTTCGTCGAAGGTGACGGAGGTATCATCCATACGCCGGATTTCCTTCTTGGTACGGACGATCACCGCTTTCATGACATCGCCCTTCTTGACCTTGGCGTTGGGGATGGCTTCCTTTACCGAAACGACGATGACGTCGCCGACATGAGCGTAACGCCGCCGGGTGCCGCCAAGAACCCTTATGCAGAGAACCTTTTTGGCTCCGGAGTTGTCTGCCACGTTGAGTACTGTTTCCGTCTGTATCATGACTTCACCAAAAAACCGTAGAGTGTTTTCTTACGTATAAAAAAGCCTGCCCTCGCGCCGTGACCGATACGACGGCGTCACCTTCTCCACCGCAGCAAGCTGCGGCAAGCTCAGACGGCCTGCTCGATGATCTCGCGAACCCGCCAGCGTTTGGTCTTGCTGAGGGGGCGGCATTCTTCGATGACGACACGGTCCCCGATGTTGCACGCATTGGTCGGGTCGTCCGCCGTGTACTTCACGTGTTTTCGGATGTACTTGCCGTACATTTTATGACGAACCCGCCTTTCGACCTGAACGACGATGCTCTTGTCCATTTTATTGCTGATGACCGCGCCGGTCTTCGTCTTCCGTGCCTTTTGTATATCGCTCATTTCCTGATCCAATCAATATGCGGATTATTTTATGAAGAAAGCGGTGGGTCGACAGGCTCAGGCCTGACGATCCTGCAAAATGGTCATGGCCCGGGCGATATCCCGGCGAAGACCGCGCAGGCGAGCGGTGTTATCCACCTGCCGGATGCCATGCTGAAAGCCGAGCTTCAGCAGATCCTCACGCATGTCGCTCACCTTGCGTTGCAGTTCGGCGTCGCTCATGTCCCGCATTTTTTTTACGGTTTCAGTCGATTTCATATGCTCGTACTCCTGCTCACCACCTTAGTCGGGAAAGGAAGCTTGGCACCGGCCAAGGTGAGCGCTTTGATTGCCAGCTCTTCTTCAACTCCAGCCAACTCGTAGAGGATCCTGCCTGGCAGGATCGGCGCAACCCACAGTTCCGGGCTGCCCTTGCCCTTGCCCATACGGGTCTCGGCGGGCTTCTTGGTGAGCGGCTTGTCGGGGAAGATGCGGATCCACATCTTGCCGCCACGCTTGACGGTACGGTTGATGGCGATACGAGCGGCCTCGATCTGCTGGGCGGTCATCCGGCCTGCGCCGACGGCTTTCAGAGCGTAATCGCCGAAGCTGATGGAGGAGCCGCGGTAGGCGGTACCCTTCATCGTGCCCTTGAATACTTTTCTATGTCTAACCTTTCTGGGACTCAGCATGGTGTTTCCTCGTTAATCATATGAGGCGGCGGTAGAAGGAGCCGCCGGCGGGGGCCGGAAAAGCTCAGGCCTCGACCTCATCGGTGAGCACTTCACCCTTGAATATCCAAACTTTGACGCCAATGATGCCGTAGGTCGTCTTGGCCTCTGCAAGGCCATAATCGATATCGGCACGCAGGGTGTGCAGGGGCACTCGTCCCTCGCGATACCATTCCTGACGGGACATTTCAGCACCACCCAGTCGACCGGAACAGGATATCTTAACACCTTTCACCCCGAACCGCAAGGCTGTGTTCACCGCCTTCTTCATGGCACGGCGAAAGGCCACCCGTCGCTCGAGCTGCATGGCGACGTTTTCCGCCACCAGTTGGGCATCGGCCTCGGGCCGGCGCACTTCCTGGATGTCGATGGCGCACTCACGGTTGGTCAGCTTGTCCAGGTCAGCCTTGAGGGCCTCGATCTCAACACCCTTCTTGCCGATAACGATGCCGGGCCGAGCGGTGTGCAGGATCACCCGCACTTTCTCGCCGGTACGCTCGATATTGATCCGCGAAACTCCGGCATGGTAGAGCCGTTTTTTGAGGTACTTACGGATCTTCTGGTCTTCGTGCAGCTGCTTTGCGTAACCCTTATCGGCGAACCAGGTGGATTCCCAGCCTCGGATAATGTTCAGCCGCATTCCTATGGGATTGACTTTCTGGCCCAAAATCTTCCTCCATCACATATACGTTCAGTTAACTGGCAACCTGTTGCGCGGCGTTACTGCTCATCAAGGACCACGGTAATGTGGCTGGTCCGCTTGATGATCCGAGTGGCCCGCCCTTGGGCCCGCGGGCTGATCCTTTTCAGGGTCGGGCCGCCGTCGATGAAGACCTGTTTAACGAACAGGGTATCGACATCAATGGCCTCGCTCTGGCTGGCGTTGGCGACCGCGCTCTCGATGACTTTCATCAGCAGACGCGCTCCTTTCTTCGGGGTGAACCGCAGGGTGGTCAACGCCTTCTCGACATCCTTGCCCCGCACCATATCGGCCACCAGCCGAGCTTTCTGGGGGGATATGCGGATGAATCTGGCCACTGCTTTTGCTTCCATGGCACAAAACTCCTTGTATTCGCGTAAGAATTATTTCTTGCCTTTCTTGTCGCCGGCATGCCCGTAGAAAGTACGGGTAGGAGAAAACTCACCGAGTTTGTGCCCCACCATGTTTTCAGTGACGAACACGGGGATGAACTTCTTGCCGTTGTGCACGGCAAAGGTGAGTCCGATCATATCGGGGACGATATCCGATCTGCGGGACCAGGTCTTGATGACCTTACGGGAATTGGTCTCCCTGGCGTTCTCGACTTTCTTCACCAGATGGTCATCGACGAAAGGACCTTTCTTTACTGAACGAGCCACTTGCTATCCCCCTAATTATGACCTTTTCTTGACAATATATTTATCGGAATGCTTCTTGGTCCGGGTCTTGTACCCCTTGGTGGGTTTACCCCACGGGGTACAGGGATGACGACCACCGGAGCTCTTGCCCTCGCCACCACCCATGGGGTGATCGACGGGGTTCATGGCAACACCGCGGACCTTGGGCCGCTTACCGAGCCAGCGCTTGCGGCCGGCCTTGCCGAGGGATTGGCTCTCGTGCTCGGAGTTGCCCACCTGGCCGATGCAGGCCCGGCAGTTGCGGTGAAAGCGCCGCACCTCACCGGAGGGCAGCTTCACGAGCACCATGTCGCCTTCCTTGGCCATGAGCTGGGCAGCAGTACCGGCTGAGCGCACCAACTGGGCGCCCTTGGCAATCTTCATTTCGATATTGTGGATAATGGTACCCAAGGGGATGTCGCCCATGGCCAGGCAGTTGCCGACCTTGATGTCGACACCCTTGCCGGCCTCAACCACGTCACCCACCTTGATGCCAACCGGTGACAGGATGTAGCTCTTCTCACCGTCGGCATAGTAGAGCAGCGCGATGTTGGCGGAACGGTTCGGGTCGTATTCGATGGCAGCGACCCGGGCCGGCACGTTTTCCTTGTTGCGCTTGAAGTCGATGATTCGGTATTTCCGCTTGTGACCACCGCCAAGATGACGGGCCGTCACCCGACCGAGGTTGTTGCGGCCACCACTCTTGGAAAGCGGCGCCAGCAAGCTTTTCTCAGGACTTTTGTTCGACAGTTCGGTGTTGACAATCGAGATGTGATTGCGCTTGCCCGGTGATGTCGGTTTGTAGGTTTTTATAGCCATTTGGAACCCCGATTCAGTTTTCGAACACTCATATACTCAACTGCGGACATCTCGAGCCGCCGGCGGGCGCCCCGGTAACGCAGTTTACAGTCCTTCAAGGAAGTTGATCTTGCCTTCCTTCAAAGTGATGGTCGCCTTTTTCCAGCCTGCGGTGCGGCCCAGGTACCGGCCCACCCGCCGCTCCTTGCCACGCACGTTACTGGTGGTGACGGAGCTCACCTTGACGTTGAACATCTTTTCCACCGCCTGCTTGATCTGGATCTTGTTGGCGCGCGGATCGACCTTGATCACTACCTGGCCGTGGGCTTCCTGGGCCTGATCGGTCTTTTCGGTGAGAACCGGTCCCTTGATGATATATTGAAGTTCGCTCATGACAGTCTCTCCTCCAGTTTACCGATGGACTCCTTCAGCAGGACCAGCCGGTGATGGAGCAAAATATCGTAGACGTTCAGCCCCTCGGTGGAAAGGACCCGGAAACCATTGACGTTGCGGGCCGACTTCTGGAGATTCTCGTTGGCGCCGGCGATGACGATAAGGCCGTTGGCGATATTCATCTTGCTCATCACGCCTACGAAATCCTTGGACTTGATCTGCTCGAGATCAAAGGAGTCGAGGACCACCAGGTTGTTTTCGGCCAGCCTGGCGGAAAGCGCCATACGCAAGCCGAGCTGGCGCACCTTGCGCGGCAGGCGGTAGGAATAGTCCCGCGGCTTGGGGCCGAACACGGTGCCACCACCGCGCCACAGAGGGCTGCGACGGCTGCCGGAGCGAGCGCGACCGGTGCCTTTCTGGCGCCACGGCTTTTTGTTGCTGCCAGCCACTTCGGCGCGGGTCTTGGTGCAGGCGGTGCCGGCGCGACGGTTGGCCAGCTGCATCTTGACCACGTCATGCAGGATATGGGGCTTGATCTCAACCCCGAACACCGCGTCATTCAACTCAACCTCACCAACTTTCTCGTTGGAGGTATTGTAAACATCTGCTACAGCCATTGTGATGTCTCTCCTCAGACAGTCGATTCCTGGTTAACAGCCCGTTACTTGGAATAGATCCGGAGCAGGCCCTGCTTGGCGCCAGGCACCGAGCCCTCGACCAGCAGAACGTTTTCCCCTTCACGGATGTCCACGACCGTTGCGTTCTTCTTGGTGATGACGTTGGTTCCCATGTGGCCGGGCAATTTCTTGCCCTTGATGACCCTGCTCGGCCAGGCCGAGCAACCGATGGAACCAGGCCGCCTGTGGAACATCGAACCGTGGGTGGCGCGGCCGCCCTTGAAGCCGTGCCGCTTGACCACACCCTGGAAACCGCGGCCCTTGGTAGCGCCCTGGATATCCACCTTGTCGCCGATCTTCAGAACGTCGGCAATGGCGATCTCCTGGCCTACTTCATAAGCACCGGCGTCGGCAACCCGGAATTCGACGATATGATAGAAGCCACCCTTGCCGGCAGCATTCACGTGTCCGGCCTCGGGCTTGGTAAGGCGGGATTCCTTCTTGGCACCGAAACCGACCTGGATGGCATTGTACCCTTCCTTGGCCTCGGTCTTCTTCTGCAGCACCACGCACGGTCCAGCTTCGATGGCCGTAACGACCACGGCCTGGCCATGCTCAGTGTAAATACGGGTCATTCCAATCTTCTTACCCAGTATTCCCATTGTCTTCGGCATGTCTGTTTCCCGCTTAATACTTGTATTTATCAGAACCGCCTGCTTGCCTTGCGGCCTTGCGGCGGAGCCGTTGCCAGCGGCACCGGTCCGAACATCTCCGACCGGCCCCCGACTGGCTCAACGTTTCATGAGAGAGCATTCTACCAATCCGCAGAGGGAAGGCAGACTGCCTGCCAGCAACCGAGGTCGCTTAGGGGAGCTTGATCTCCACGGCAACACCAGCGGACAGCTCGAGCTTCATCAGGGAATCGATGGTCTGCTGGGTGGGTTCGAGGATGTCGAGAAGGCGACGGTGGGTACGCATCTCGAACTGCTCCCGGGACTTTTTGTCCACGTGCGGAGAACGAAGCACGCAGAACTTATTGATGCTGGTCGGCATCGGGATGGGCCCAGCGACGGTGGCGCCGGTGCGTTTTGCCGTCTCCACGATCTCCTTGGTCGACTGATCGAGGAGCTTGTGGTCGTAGGCCTTCATCTTGATGCGGATCTTATCGGTTGTAACCATGATGCGTCTGTCTTCCTATGCAAGAATTTCGCTGATAACGCCGGCGCCCACGGTCCGGCCGCCTTCGCGGATGGCAAACCGCAGTTCCTTCTCCATGGCGATGGGGGTGATAAGCGTACCCTCCAGGGCGACGTTGTCGCCGGGCATCACCATCTCAACACCTTCCGGCAGGTTCACGATGCCGGTCACGTCGGTGGTACGGAAGTAGAACTGTGGACGGTAGCCGTTGAAGAACGGCGTGTGGCGGCCGCCCTCTTCCTTGGTCAGAATGTAGCACTCCGCCTTGAACTTGGTGTGCGGGGTGATCGAACCCGGCTTGGCAAGAACCTGGCCACGCTCGATCTCCTCACGTTTGAGACCGCGCAACAGCGCACCGACGTTGTCGCCAGCCTGGCCCTCGTCGAGCAGCTTGCGGAACATCTCGACACCGGTCACCGTGGTCTTGGCGGTGGGACGGATACCAACAACCTCGATTTCGTCGCCAACCTTCACGATACCGCGCTCGATGCGCCCGGTGGCAACCGTGCCGCGGCCGGAGATCGAGAACACGTCCTCGACCGGCATCAGGAACGGCATGTCGACGTCGCGCTTCGGTTCCGGCACGAAGGTGTCCACCGCCGCCATCAGGTCCCAGATGCACTTGGAAGCCTCGGGATCCTCGGGATTCTCCAGGGCGCGCAGGGCGGAACCCTGGATGATCGGGGTGTCGTCGCCGGGGAAATCGTACTTGTCGAGAAGCTCGCGGAGCTCCATGTCCACCAGCTCGATGAGCTCGGCGTCGTCAACCATGTCGCATTTATTGAGAAACACCACGATGGCGGGCACGCCGACCTGGCGGGCGAGCAGGATGTGCTCGCGGGTCTGCGGCATGGGACCGTCATCGGCGCCAACCACCAGAATGGCGCCGTCCATCTGGGCTGCGCCGGTGATCATGTTCTTGATGTAGTCGGCGTGGCCGGGGCAGTCAACATGGGCATAGTGGCGGGCGTCGGTCTCGTACTCGACGTGGGCCGTGGCGATGGTGATGCCACGCTCCTTCTCCTCAGGCGCCTTGTCGATCTCGTCGAAGGCGGTGAAGTTGGCCTGACCCTTGGTGGACAGTACCCGGGTGATGGCTGCCGTAAGCGTGGTCTTGCCGTGGTCGATGTGACCGATGGTGCCGACGTTTACATGCGGTTTGGTACGCGAGAACTTTTGCTTGGCCATCTTTAACCTCCCGAAAAAAATCTGTCTTTCTGTTAATACAGCTTACATTCCTCTGATCTTGCGGATGATGCTTTCAGCCCGTTGCGGCGGCACTCGGTCATAAGAGTGAAACTGCATGCTGAAAGTCGCCCGCCCCTGGGTTGCCGAGCGCAGTTCGGTGGAATAGCCGAACATCTCGGAGAGGGGCGCGTGGGCGGTCACCACCTGATAGCCGCGACGGCTCTCGATACCGCCAATCTTGGCCCGCTTGGCATTGAGATCGTTCATGACCTCGCCGAGAAACTCGTCGGGCACCGTCACCTCGAGATCCATCAGCGGTTCGAGGAGAACCGGGCTCGCCCCGGCCATCGCCTTCCGCATCGCCATGGTGGCAGCAATGCCAAAGGCCATTTCGGTAGAATCGGTCTCGTGGTAGCTACCACCCACCAGCCGTACCCGCACGTCGACCGCCGGGTAACCAATCAACACGCCGGCATCGAGGGAGTCCCTTACGCCGCGCTCGATGGCGCCGATGAACTGCCTGGGCACGGTCTCTTCGTCAACTTCGCTGGCGAACTGAAAGCCTTCGCCGCGGGCCAGGGGTTCAACTTCAAGCGCCACCCGGCCATACTGGTGTTTGCCGCTGGCCTGCTGCACGAACTCGCCTTCTGCCCTTGCTGCCTCCTCGATGGTCTCCTTATAGGCGACCTGGGGCTTGCCGACATTGGCGGCCACCTTGAACTCTCTGACCAGCCGGTCGACGATGATCTCCAGGTGCAGTTCGCCCATACCGGAGATGATGGTCTGGCCCGTGTCCTCGTTCTGGGTGACCCTGAAGGAAGGGTCTTCACGAACCACCTTGACGAGGCTCTCGCGAAGATTTTCCTCGTCGGCCTTGCTCTTCGGCTCGATGGCGATGCCGATCACCGGCTCCGGGAATTCCATGGACTCGAGGAGCAGATGGGACCCGGACTCGCAGAGGGTGTCACCGGTGGTGGCAAACTTGATGCCAACCACGGCGGCGATGTCGCCCGCCTGAACTTCATCGAGTTCTTCCCGCTTGTTGGCGTGCAAGCGGACGATGCGGCCAATCTTTTCCTTCTTGCGCTTGGCCGGGTTGTATACCTGGCTGCCGGACTTGAGCACCCCCGAATACACCCTCACAAAGGCAAGGGAGCCCACGAAGGGGTCGCTCATGATCTTGAAGACCAAGCCGGCGAATTTCTCGCCGGGATCGGTCCGCAGCTCCACCGGCTCACCCTTTTCGTCTATGCCCACCACCGGCGGCACCTCGAGGGGCGACGGCAAATAGTGGGTAACGGCGTCGAGCAGCGGTTGCACCCCCTTGTTCTTGAAGGCTGAACCGCAAAGAACGGGTACCAGGTGCAGGCTGACGGTGGCTCGCCTGAGCGCCTTATGTATTTCCTCAGCCCCAACGGGCTGATCATCCAAGAATTTTTCCATGATCCCCTCATCGAAGTCGGCCAACTTCTCGAGGAGATTCATACGGGCGGCCGAAGACTCTTCCAAGTATGCGCCGGGGATCTCTTCCTCCGAAACCGTGGCCCCGAGTGAGGCCTCGTCGAACGCGAGGAATTTGCCGGCGATCAGATCGATCATCCCCCGAAAGCCGTCTTCACTGCCTACGGGGATTTGCACGGGCACGGGATTGGCCCCGAGCCGTTCATGGATCATGCGGACACAGCGCTCGAAATCGGCGCCGACCCGGTCCATCTTGTTGACGAAGGCGATGCGCGGCACCCGGTACTTGTCGGCCTGCCGCCAAACCGTTTCCGACTGCGGCTCCACACCTCCCACAGCACAGAAAACGGCTACTGCTCCATCGAGCACCCGCAGGCAACGCTCCACCTCGATGGTGAAATCGACATGCCCGGGGGTGTCAATTATATTGATGGTGTGCTCTTTCCAGCGGCAGGTGGTGGCGGCGGAGGTGATGGTTATGCCCCGCTCCTGCTCCTGCTCCATCCAGTCCATGACCGCGGTGCCGTCATGAACTTCACCCATCTTATAGGAACGGCCGGTGTAGAAAAGGATCCGTTCCGTCGTAGTTGTCTTTCCAGCGTCAATATGGGCCATGATGCCTATATTGCGCACGCTGGCAAGAGAGACATCAGCAGCCACTGGATTGCGCTCCTTTTGCTAGACCGTTCAGCGTTCCTCTGATCCTACATCCGACCAAGCAAAGGATTGTGGTATTTACCCCATGGCCGCTTGTTTGTCAATCAGGAAATAAGCGCCAAATTTACCAGCGGTAATGGGCAAAGGCCTTGTTGGCGTCTGCCATGCGGTGGGTGTCGTCCTTCTTCTTCACCGCGCCGCCGCGATCGTTGAAAGCGTCCAGCAGTTCAGCGGCCAGCTTCTCGGACATGGAATGCCCGGAGCGGCCTTGGGCAAAGCTAATCAACCAGCGGATAGCCAGGGCATTACGCCGCTCGGGCCGGACCTCGACGGGCACCTGATAGGTGGCGCCGCCAACTCGCCGGGACTTCACTTCCACCCGGGGACGGACCTTGTCCATGGCCTTCTCGAACACATCCAGGGGCGACTCGTCGACCCGGCTGTCGATCATGTCCATGGCGTCGTAAAAAATACCGCGGGCGATGGATTTCTTGCCGCGCTCCATGATGCCGTTGATGAACTTGGCAACCAGAGCGCTGTTGTAGCGCGGGTCGGGCGCGATGGGTCGCCTCTCAACAATCTTACGTCGTGGCATCTAACCTGAACCTCCAGAAAAAAGAGAGATAAGTAAAGAGTATGTTATTTCGGACGCTTGGCGCCGTACTTGGAGCGGCCCTGGCGACGGTCGTTGACACCGAGGGCGTCGAGGGTACCACGGATGATGTGGTAGCGCACACCGGGAAGGTCCTTGACGCGGCCACCGCGGATGAGCACCACCGAGTGCTCCTGCAGGTTGTGCCCGATGCCGGGGATATAGGAGGTCACCTCCATGCCGTTGGTGAGGCGCACCCTGGCCACCTTCCGAAGGGCCGAGTTCGGCTTCTTCGGCGTGGTGGTGTACACACGCACACAAACACCGCGCTTCTGCGGGGAGCCTTTCAGGGCCGGGGTGTTGCTCCTGTTCTGGGTCTTCTTGCGACCGTGTCTGACCAGCTGATTAATGGTGGGCATTTTCTAGCAGCTCCTTACAAAGTCAATAGCGCCGTGCCGACGGGAACGGCACAAAAAAAGAACAAAGCAGCTCGGTAACCTCCGAGAAGCAGGAATAAATACTTCATGGCGCCGAGCTTGTCAAGAACAAACTTCTCGAAAACGGCTCCCCAGGCTGGTCACGGCCAGCCTGGGGAGCAGGCAAGATCAGCCGTCGAGACGGATCCGGTAGCGGTGAAGACCCGTACCGGCCGGCACCAAACGGCCCATGATAACATTTTCCTTCAAACCCCGCAGATGGTCGACGGCGCCGGCCATGGCGGCGTTGGTGAGCACCTTGGTGGTCTCCTGGAAGGAGGCGGCGGAGATGAAGGAGTCGGTGGACAGCGACGCCTTGGTAACACCCAGCAGCAGCGGATCGGCAACCGCAGGGCGGCCGCCCTGCATGAGGATCTTGTCGTTTTCCTCCTCGAACCGCCACCACTCGACCTGCTCGCCGAGCATGAAGGTGGAATCGCCCACCTCGGTGATCTGCACCCGCCGGAGCATCTGGCGGACAATGACCTCGATGTGCTTGTCGTTTATCTTCACGCCCTGCAGCCGGTAGACTTCCTGGATCTCGTTGACCAGGAAGCGGGCCAGTTCCTTGACGCCCAGGACCCGCAGGATGTCGTTGGGAATCGGCGTACCGTCCATGAGCGGCTCACCGGCCTTGACGTAGTCGCCCTCATGCACCGATACGTGCTTGCTCTTCGGGACCAGGTACTCCTTGGGCTCGCCGATCTCCGGGGTGATGATCACCCGCTTCTTGCCCTTGAGGTCCTTGCCGAAGGTGACCCGGCCGTCGATTTCGGTGATCACCGCATGCTCCTTGGGCTTACGAACCTCGAAGAGTTCGGCGACCCGGGGCAGACCGCCGGTGATGTCCTTGGTCTTGGTGGTTTCCCGTGGGATCTTGCCGACCACGGTACCGGGCTCGATCTCGACCCCTTCCTCCACCGAGATAATAGATCCCACCGGCAGGGAGTAGCGGGCCGCGATGGTGCTGTCCGGCAGTTTCATGGTGCGGCCCCGCTTGTCCTTGATGGTGATCCGCGGGTTGAGATCCGCACTGGTGCGGGACTGGACGATGACCTTGCTCGACTTGCCGGTCACCGGGTCGACCCGCTCCTGCATGGTCACGCCCTCCAGCACGTCGCCGTACTTGACCGTACCGCCCACCTCGCAGACGATGGGGATGGTGTACGGATCCCAGTCAGCCAGGATGGTGCCAGCCGCCACTTCGGTGCCTTCGGCGTAGTAGAGCTGGGCGCCGTAGTTCACCGGATAGCGCTCGCGCTCGCGGCCCTCGACGCCGAGGATGGCAATCTCGCCGTTGCGGTTCATCACCACCATCCGACCCTGGGCGTTGGTAACGTGATGGATGTTGAGGTACTTCACCACACCGCCGTGCTGGGTGCGCACTTCCGCCTGCTCCACGCGCCGGGAGGCGGTGCCGCCGATATGGAAGGTCCGCATGGTGAGCTGGGTGCCGGGTTCGCCGATGGACTGGGCGGCGATGATGCCGATGGCCTCGCCGATGTTGACCATGTGGCCACGGCCAAGATCGCGGCCGTAGCACATGGCGCAGACCCCGCGCTTGGAGCGGCAGGTGAGCACCGAGCGGATCATCACCCGGTCGATGCCGGCGGCCTCGACGGCTTCCACCTTGTCCTCGGTGATCTGTTCGTTGGCCTCCACGAGCATTTTGCCGGAGAAGGGGTCGATGATGTCGTCGAGGGCCACCCGGCCGAGGATGCGCTCGCCCACCCGCTGGATGACCTCGCCGCCTTCCATGAGCGGCTCCATCATGATACCATCCAGCGTCATGCAGTCACGGTCGACGATGGTGGAGTCCTGGGCCACATCCACCAGCCGCCGGGTCAGGTAACCGGAGTTGGCCGTTTTGAGTGCCGTATCCGCCAGACCCTTGCGGGCGCCGTGGGTGGAGATGAAGTACTCGAGCACGCCGAGGCCCTCGCGGAAGTTGGCCTTGATCGGGGTCTCGATGATGGCGCCGGAGGGCTTGGCCATGAGACCGCGCATGCCGGCGAGCTGCCGGATCTGGTCCTTCGAGCCACGGGCGCCGGAGTCGGCCATGATGAAAATCGGGTTGAAGGACGGCGTCTCGATGACGTTGCCCTCCTTGTCGCGGATATACTCGACGCTCATCTCGTTCATCATTTCCTTGGCCACTTCCTCGGTGGCCTTGGACCAGACGTCGACGACCTTATTGTACTTCTCGCCCACGGTGATCAGACCGTCGGTGTACTGGCGCTCGACCTCGAGGATTTCTTCCTCGGCATTGGCCAGGGTATCCTCCTTGCTGACCGGGATGATCATGTCGTTCACGCAGATCGAGATGCCGGCCCGGGTGGCATACTCGAAACCCATGTCCTTCAACTGGTCGGCGAGGATGACGGTCTCCTTGGTGCCGGCGTGGCGGTAGGAGTAGTCGATAAGCTCGGCCAGCCGCTTCTTGTTCATCACCTGGTTGATTACCCTGAAGGGCACCTTCTCGGGCAGCAACTCGGAGAGCAGGATGCGGCCCACCGTGGTGTCCACCAGCTTGGCGCCCATGCGCACCTTGATCCTGGCGTGCATGTGGGCCACCCCCTGGTCATAGGCGATGCGCACCTCCTCGGGGGAGGAGAAGATCTTGCCCTCGCCCTGGGCGTTCACCCGGTCGCGGGTCATGTAGTACATGCCGAGCACCACGTCCTGGGTGGGGATGATGATCGGACCGCCGTGGGCCGGAGAAAGGATGTTGTTGGTGCTCATCATCAACACCCGGGCCTCGGTCTGGGCCTCCACCGAAAGGGGCACGTGGACCGCCATCTGGTCGCCGTCGAAGTCGGCGTTGAAGGCGGCGCAGACCAGGGGATGGAGCTGGATGGCCTTGCCCTCGATAAGCACCGCCTCGAAGGCCTGCATGCCCAAGCGGTGCAGGGTGGGAGCGCGGTTGAGGATCACCGGGTATTCGGTAACCACATCCTCCAGCACGTCCCACACCTCCTTGGAGCCCTTCTCGACCATCTTACGGGCGCTCTTGATGGTGGTGACATAGCCCATGGCCTCGAGCTTCGAGTAGATGAAGGGCTTGAAGAGCTCGAGAGCCATCTTCTTGGGGACACCGGCCTGGTGCAGACGCAGGTGGGGACCGGCGACGATCACCGAACGGCCCGAGTAGTCGACCCGCTTACCGAGCAGGTTCTGACGGAACCGGCCCTGCTTGCCCTTGAGCATATCACTGAAGCTCTTCAGCGGCCGCTTGTTGGGGCCGGTGATCACCCGCCCCCGCCGGCCGTTGTCGAACAGCACGTCAACCGC
>JBFHWX010000028.1:0-26082 GCA_041599275.1 Desulfobulbales bacterium
CCCGGCTCGGTGCTCCCCCAAGGGCCGACCAAGACCCGGCCGCGGTCTGCCGCCTTTTCGTCTTTTTCGGTTTCCCCGTTAATATCATTGGCGAAATGGATTCTTTCAAATTCATTGAAAATGTGTTATATTGTAAGGCTAGTCCACTTGAGCAGAAGCACTCGCGCGTGTCTTTCGTTTTCGTTTTTGTGTCATGTGGCTCCGCCTTGCGGAGGCGCCACTCTGTTGGTTCATTTTTAGAAAGGAGGGGGGTCGTGTTTCAAGTTGGAGATATGGCGGTTTACCCGGCACACGGCGTCGGCGTTATCGAGTCCATCGAGCGGCGGCAGATTGGTGATCATGAACAATCCTTTTACGTCATGAAGATCCTGAACAATAACATGGTCATCATGATCCCAACCGCAAACAGCCAAAATGTCGGTCTGCGATGCATCATCTCTTCCGACGAGGTGAATCAGGTTTTTGATATCCTTCAGGAGAAAGAAGTAGAGATCGGCACCCAGACCTGGAACCGCCGGTACCGGGAATACATGGAAAAGATCAAGACCGGTTCCGTTTTTGAGGTCGCCGAGGTGTTGCGCGATCTTTATCTGCTGCAGGAGGACAAGGATCTCTCCTACGGCGAACGGAAGATGATGGACACCGCCAAGAGCCTTCTGGTCAAGGAGATCTCCATTGCCAGAAAGACCGAAGAAGGGTCGGTGGAACAGTCCATCGCCCAGATCTTTTCCTGATGGGGTGAGCGGTTCCATCGGCCTCGGGTAATGTTCCTCGAGGATTCTCGGTATGAGCGCCGGCGCCCATTGGGGAGCGCAACGCCATACCGCCACGGGCGGTCTCGCGAGGGGCCGCCCTTCGTTTTTTCTCCCTTTGCGGGCCTTCAGGCCTGCCCAGAGTTGTTGTTTCCTTGAAAACCGTTATTGATGAAAGAGATTCGCTTTCCGCGTCGCAGGCTGCCCCTGGTGCAGGGGGAGAGAGAACGCTTTATTTTGTGGTCGCATCCGGCGAGGCTGGACTGCGGCTCGATCTTTTTCTTGTTGCCCGTTTGCCGGAATTGAGCCGTTCAGCCGTTGCCGGCTGCATCCGCGATGGCCTGGTGTCGGTGGATGGAACCCAGGGCAAGGCTGGGACCAGGCTCAGAGGGGGCGAGTCGGTGGGCTTCGTCCGCCCTCTGGTCGCCGCCCCGGCCCTGACGCCGGAAGAGGTCCCTTTCCGGGTCCTGCACGAGGAAGAGGAGCTCCTCGTCCTTGCCAAGCCGCCCGGGATCGTCGTCCACCCCGCGTGCGGCCACCAGGGCGGCACCCTGGTGCATGGCCTGCTGTATCACTGCCAGGAGCAGCTCTCCGACCTGGGCGGTGAGCGGCCCGGCATCGTCCACCGTCTCGACAAGGATACTTCAGGCGTGATGGTGGTGGCCAAGAGTGACCGGATGCGCCAGGCGTTGGTCGAGCTTTTCAAGCAACGGGAAATCAGCAAGATCTACCATGCCCTGCTTTGCGGCCGCCTGCCCGAGCAACAGGGGCGTCTCGTGCGGCCCATCGGTCGGCATCCGGTGCACCGCAAGCGCATGGCGGTGGTGGAGCGCGGCGGGAGATGGGCCGCCACCAGCTGGCAGGTGCTCGAGGAGTACGAGCAGGAAGGGGTGGGGCTGGTCGAACTGCGTCCCGAGTCCGGGCGAACCCACCAGTTGCGGGTGCATATGGCCTTTCTGGGGGCGCCGATCCTGGCCGATCCCATCTACGGTGGCCGCTGCCGGGGGTCGGCTTTTCCTGTGGCGGAGCGCCTCTGCCTGCACGCCTCCGAACTCGCCTTCCGGCATCCTTTCGATGGCAGGCCCCTTCGTTTCAAAGCTGATATATGGCCGGACATGGCAACTGTGCTCGCCGGGCTGCGTCGGCGGCCGGTGGCGCCATGAGCAACGGTCCTTGTGGGCTCGACGCCCGTCTTGGTCAGCTCGGCCGGCCCTTGCCGCGCTCTCTGGCGCTCACCGGCGGCATGGGAGCGGGCAAGAGCACGGTGGCCCGTTTGCTGGGCGAGCTGCTGGACGCTCCGGTTATCGATGTCGATGGGGTGTGCCGGGATCTGTTGCAGCCCGGAAAGGCAGGTTGGCTTGCGTTGCGTGAAAACTGGGGAGACCGGTTCCTGGTTGCCTCCGGTGAAGTAGACCGGCCGCGGTTGCGGGTGGCGCTTTTTGCCGATGACTTTCTGCGGCGTTCTCTGGATGCGCTGCTGCATCCCCTGGCTCGGGCTGAAGTGCGGGCCAGGGCGGAGGCCTTCTCCCATGGGGGGCGGTCTTCCTGGCTGGTGATTGAGGTGCCGCTGCTTTTCGAGGCGGGTTGGCAGGACGATTTCGAACGCACGGTGGTGGTCTGGGCCGAACCGGAAATATGCGCAGGCCGCCTGGTTGGCCGGGATGGCGTCTCCCTGCAGCAGGCCCGGCAGGCTATCTCCCGCCAATGGCCTCTCTGCAGGAAGGTGTTGCTGGCCGACCATGTGGTGGACAACGGCGGCTGCCGGCTCTACACCCTGAGCCAGTTGTTTGGCCTGCGCCGGGTTCTGCTTGAGGCGGCAGAGAAGGAAAAAAACCTTGACACGGTTTTTCCCTGCCAATAAGATGCGCGCATATTCGTATCAAACGTCCTACCTGTGCGGCTCGTGATCTTTTAACCCCAGATTTTCGATCGATTCCCTTTTTGGAGCATTCCCCCCCCTGCGGACAAAGACAGACACTTTTGTCGAAGCTGCCAGGTCGCCCGGTTTTGTGGCGGAGGTATGCAGTGCCGGCAAGCCAGGCGAGGCAGAGCCCCTTTTTTGTGGTCCCGCTTGAGAGTATCCATCGTCTTCGGTAGCAACCTCCGTCGGTTCACCATCGGGATCCAATAGAGTCACGGCAGGTCCGAACGCTCCGGCCCGCAAAGCCGCCTGCCCGCTGAGGGGAGGAAGGCGTCTCGGCCCGGATCGTTGCGAGGCTGAACCCAGGCCATCGTGGGAGATTTCCTCCATCTGACTCGGTAATCTGATCAATCGTTGCTTCAACAGAGGTCAGCTAACGGAGTTGCAACCGTTGCCTCCCCAGTTTTTGTTCGTCCCGTGTTCTGCCGCTGGTGAGGTGCCTGGTCGGTGGTGGCATGGTGGGAACACCGCAGAGACGTGTCGTCATGAGGATATTGCCTTTCAAATCCCCCCTAAAAAATGTGTTCATCCAAGTAACGGAGTGAGGGCTAGATGGATTTAGCTGAACTGAAAGAGAAAAAGATTCGAGAACTGACAAAGCTCGCCGCCGAGTTGAACGTCGAAGGCTACAGCTCGCTGCGCAAGCAGGAGCTCATCTTCGCAATCCTTCAGGCCCAGACCAAGGCTGCCAAAAACGAAAAGAACGGCATGGTGCGGGCCAGCGGCGTTCTCGAGATCCTTCCCGACGGCTTTGGCTTTCTCCGGGCGCCGGACTACAACTACCTGCCCGGGCCGGATGACATCTACGTCTCTCCTTCCCAGATCCGGCGGCTGAACCTGCGCACCGGCGACACCATTTCCGGCATGGTCCGCTCTCCCAAGGAGGGCGAGCGCTACTTCGCGTTGCTCAAGGTCGATTCGATAAACTACGACAAGCCGGAGCTGGTGAAGGACAAGACCCTGTTCGCCAACCTCACGCCGCTTCATCCCAACGAGCGCATCAACCTGGAGTGGCAGGCCGACAATTTCTCCACCCGCATCATGAACCTCATGTCCCCCATCGGCAAGGGGCAGCGCGGTCTCATCGTGGCGCCGCCGCGTACCGGCAAGACCGTGCTCCTGCAGAAGATCGCCAACGCCATCGTGCGCAACCACAAGGAGATCATCCTCATCGTCCTGCTCATCGACGAGCGGCCCGAGGAAGTCACCGACATGGCCCGCAACGTCAAGGCCGAGGTGGTGAGCTCCACCTTCGACGAGCCGCCCCAGCGTCATATCCAGGTGGCCGAAATGGTTATCCAGAAAGCCAAACGGTTGGTCGAGCACAAGAAAGACGTGGTCATCCTGCTCGATTCCATCACCCGCCTGGCCCGGGCCTACAATACCGTGACCCCGGCCAGCGGCCGCATCCTCTCCGGTGGCGTCGAGGCCACCGCCCTGCACCGGCCCAAGCGTTTCTTCGGCGCCGCTCGTAACATCGAGGAGGGCGGCAGCCTGACCATCATCGCCACCGCCCTCATCGAAACCGGCAGCCGCATGGACGAGGTCATTTTCGAGGAGTTCAAGGGCACCGGCAATATGGAGCTGGTGCTCGACCGCAAGATGGCCGAGCGCCGTGTCTTCCCCGCCATCGACATCCACCGTTCGGGCACCCGTAAGGAGGATCTGCTGATGAGCGGGGAAGAGCTCAACCGGGTGTGGATCCTCCGCAAGCTGCTCTCCTCTCTCAACCCTGCCGATGGCATGGAGTTTCTGCTCGACAAGATGAAGCACACCAAGAGCAATGCCGATTTCTTCGAGACGATGAACAGCTGATCGGGGTGGCGCTTTTCGCCTGGAGATATTTTTTCTGGATGCACCATAAAAGACTATTGATTTCGTTTGGTTGGGGTGGCGGCCGGAAGAAGTTTCGGCGAAGCGCTGCGAAACCCTTGTAATATTCCCATTTCTCTTTATAATAGTCCGGTTTCAGCCTGCGGCGGTGAGCCGTGGGGCGTTTTTTTGCTTTTGGGTATTATTTCTTTTTTGGAGGTTTTGTTATGAAAAGCGAAATTCATCCCGAGTATCATAAGCTTACGGCTCAGTGCGCCTGCGGCAACGCCGTTGAGCTCGGTTCGGTGAACAGCGAGATGAGCGTCGAGATCTGCGCCGCCTGCCATCCTTTCTTCACCGGTAAACAGAAATTGATCGACTCCGCCGGCCGGGTCGAGAAGTTCATGAAGAAGTACGCCAATTTCACCAAGGAGAAGAAGGCCTGAGGCTCTCGCTTTCTTTCCCCTGACAGGCTGCCGGGCCCTCAGCCGTTGACGCGGCGGGGCCGGTTGTCTCTCCTTCCTCTGCGTACTCTCTCCCCCCTTGGCCGCCTTTCCTTTCTGGCCTTCCAGAAAGGACGTCGTGCCGTTCCTGGCCGGTCCTTTGCCGTTGAGCCGACGGTGAAACCCGGCTGTTAGAGCCGACCACGATGATGCTGGCACGTTTCCTTTCCAAATTCGATGACCTCGACGACAAGCTCGCCGCGCTTGAGGACCGGCTTTCCGATCCCGGGCTCATGGCCCGTCAGGAAGAGTACCGGAAGGTCATCCGGGAGCATGCCCACGTCAGCCGGCTGCACCAGCTCTACGGGCGCTACCGCAAGATCGAGGAACAACTCGAGGAGAGCCGGCGGCTTCTCCGCCAGGAGGATGACGATGAGTTGCTGGAGCTGGCCCGCCTGGAGGTGGAGGACCTCACCGCCGAGGCCGAGCAGGTGGCTCAGGATCTCCAGCTTCTGCTGCTGCCCCGGGACCCCAACGACGAGCGCAACATTTTTCTGGAAATCCGGGCCGGCACCGGCGGCGACGAGGCGGCGCTGTTTGTGGCCGATCTTTTCCGCATGTACGGCCGTTATGCTGAGCAGAACGGCTGGCGGGTGGAGATCATGAGCAGCAACCCCATCGGCATCGGCGGTTTTAAGGAAATCATCGCTCTGGTCAGCGGGGAGCATGTTTACAGCCGCCTCAAGTTCGAGAGCGGCGTGCACCGGGTCCAGCGGGTCCCGGAAACCGAGGCCCAGGGCCGGATCCATACTTCAGCGGTGACCGTGGCGGTGATTCCCGAGGTGGAAGAGGTGGAACTGCAGATCGATCCCGGTGATCTGCGGATCGATACCTTCCGCGCCTCCGGCGCCGGCGGCCAGCACGTCAACAAGACCGAGTCGGCCATCCGCATTACTCATCTGCCAAGCGGCCTGGTGGTTTCCTGCCAGGATGAAAAATCCCAGCACAAAAACAAGGCCAAGGCCCTCAAGGTGCTGCGGGCCCGCCTCCTCGACCAGCAGGAACAGGAGCGCCACGACCGCATCTCCGAAGACCGCAAGAGCCAGGTGGGCAGCGGCGACCGCAGCGAGCGGATCCGCACCTACAACTATCCCCAGGGCCGGGTCACCGACCACCGGATCAACCTCACCCTCTACAAGCTCGACGACATACTCCTCGGTCGTCTCGACGATCTCATCAACCCCCTCATCGTCCACAGCCGGCAGCAGGCCCTGCAGGCCATCCAATAAGGCTTCGCGGCTCGGGCCGTTTTGGCCGTCCCGCTGTCCGGATGGTCACGGTAGCCGCCTTGCCCTTTCTTTCTCGGGCCGATCGCCAGTGCGGATTGCAGACCATATAAAACGCGCCACCGACGAGTTGCGGACTGCCGGAGTCGAAGACCCCCAGGTCGAGGCTGCCCTGCTGCTTGGCGCGGTACTTGGCCGCGGCCGCACTTCGCTCCTGCTGGCCGGTGCCGAGGAGGTGGCGCCCGGCGCCGCGCTTCGGTTCCGGGAAATGCTCGGCCGGCGATTGCGGCGGCAGCCGCTCGCCCATATTCTGGGCGAGCAGGAATTCTGGTCCCTTTCCTTCACAGTCACTCCCGATGTCCTCATCCCCCGCCCGGAGACCGAGATCCTGCTGGAACGTGCTCTTGCCGTTGTCCGCCGGAACTGGTCCGGCAAAGCGCTGCGAGTGCTTGATCTTGGCACCGGAAGTGGTATTATCGCTGTGGTGAGCGCCCTGGAGCTGCCCACCGCCCAGGTATGGGCGGTGGATGTGTCGCCGGCCGCCCTGGAAGTGGCCCGGTGCAACGCGGCCCGGCACGGGGTGGCCGAGCGGTTGCACTTCATCCAATCCGACTGGCTGGCAGGGCTGCCCGCCGGTGCCGGCTTCGACCTGGTGTTGTCCAACCCCCCCTATGTCGAGGCGCACCTGGTGGCGGGCAAGAGCGGGCCAGACGGTTGCCGGTTGGAGCCGGAAGTGGTAGAGCATGAACCGCATCTGGCCCTCGATGGCGGTGCCGATGGCCTGCGGGTTTATGCCCGGTTTGCCACCGAGCTCCCCAGGGTGCTGCGGCCCGGCGGTTTGCTGTTCCTGGAGATCGGCGCCGGGCAGGGGCAAGCTGTAATGAAAAAATTCCAGAGCACCGGGATGTTCGGCGATTGCGTCGTGCATCCCGACTACGCCGGCCACGACCGGGTTTTCCAGGCGCGCCGGATTCCAACGAACTGACCGGGGGCAGCCTTTACTGCCACCGCCCCGCAGGAGGGGAGCGAGACACCATCCATGGACAAGATTCTCATTGAAGGCGGCACACCGCTGCGCGGCGAGGTGGCGATGAGCGGCGCCAAGAACGCGGCTCTGCCGCTCATCGCCGCCACTCTCCTGGCCCCTGGCGACCACGTGCTGCACAATGTCCCCGACCTGCGGGACACCCGCACCATCCTCGCCCTGCTCGAGACCTTTGGCGTCACCTGGCGCCGGGAAGGAACCACTCTCTGCCTGAACGCCGATACCATCACCAGTTGTGAGGCGTCCTACGAACTGGTGAAGACCATGCGGGCCTCGGTTCTCGTGCTGGGGCCACTTCTCGCCCGCATGGGCCAGGCCAGGGTGTCGCTGCCCGGCGGTTGCGCCATCGGCGCCCGGCCCATCGACTATCATCTTCAGGCCTTCCGCCAGATGGGGGCCGAACTCGAGCTCCAGCAGGGCTATGTGGAGGCCAGGAGCAGCGGCCGGTTGCGGGGGGAAACCACCGTCTATTTCGACCTGCCGTCGGTGACCGGTACCGAAAACGTGCTGATGGCCGCTTCGCTGGCCCGGGGCACCACGGTGATCAAGAACGCCGCCCGCGAGCCCGAGGTGGGCAACCTGGTGGACATGCTGCACGCCATGGGAGCGCGGATCGAGGGCCGGGATACCGACCGGTTGGTGGTGGAAGGGGTGAAGAGCCTGCACGCCGCCGAGGTCCGCACCATCCCCGACCGCATCGAGACCGGCACCTATCTGCTGGCCGTGGGCGCCGCCGGCGGCGAGGTGACGGTCACCGGCTGCAACCCGTCCCACCTGCCGTCATTGCTCGAGAAATTGCGGGCCGCAGGGCTCAAGGTGCGGGAAGGAGCCGACTGGATTAACGTGGCCCGCAACGGCACCCTGAAGAGCGTCGACGTCAAGACCCTGCCCTATCCAGGTTTCCCCACCGATCTCCAGGCCCAGGTCATGGCCCTGATGGCCACCGCCAGCGGCCTGTCGGTGATCACCGAAACCATCTTCGAGAACCGTTTCATGCATGTGGCGGAACTGAAACGGATGGGCGCCGACATCCGTTTCCATGGCAACTCCGCCATCGTCACTGGTGTGCCGAAGCTCTCCGGGGCGCCGGTGATGGCCACCGACCTGCGGGCCAGCGCCTCCCTCGTGGTGGCAGGCCTGGCCGCCCACGGCACCACCGAGATTGCCCGGATCTACCACCTGGAACGGGGCTATGAGAACCTGGTGGAAAAGATGCGCGGCCTGGGCGCCACCATCCGCAGGGAAAAGGAGGACTGAGGGAACTGCGCCGGGACAGAGCGCAAGGGCTGAGGGGAACCTGAGACGCGACAAGGGAGACGGGAGACGTCGTTTGGTGTCTGTTTGCCAGCCAGCCAGCTGCGGCGCAGCCGCAAGGACTCAGTCCTGAAAGCTCAGCACTCAGTCCTTGCTTTTCTCACGGCAGCGGCAGTTCGATGCGGAAGCGGGCCCCCTGGCCGGGCAGGCTCTCGGCGCTGATCGTGGCGCCATGGCCCTCGAGGATCTGGCGGACGATGGCCAGCCCCAGGCCGGTGCCGTTTTCGCGGGTGGTGAAGAAGGGATCGAATATTTTCGGCAGGATTTCGGCCGGGATGCCCGGTCCGGTGTCTGCAACACTGAGCACCATCTGTTCCGCCTCGTCTCCGGCCTCTTCCACCCCGACCTGAAGCGTGATCCGGCCGGGCCTGTCGCCCATGGCCAGCATGGCGTTGTGCACGAGGTTGATGAGCACGTGGCGGATGAGCTGGGCATCCCCCCAGCAATCGGTCTGCTCCGGGATTTCAGAGTGTATTTCCACCCCCTCCCGCCAGTCTCTGGTTTTTTTGAGCAGCATGACCACCTCGTCGACCAGGAGCGGCAGGGAGAACCATGATTTTTCCGGCAGGGCCGGTTTCGAGAAGTAGAGAAACTCGGAAATCGTGGTTTCCAGCCGCTCGCATTCCCTGACGATGATCTCCGTCAGCATGCGGTTGGTGGTATCGGTCGGCTGGTCCTTCAGAAGGATCTGGGCCGAGCCGGAGATGGCGGCCAGCGGGTTGCGAAACTCATGGGCGATGCCGGCCGCCATCTTGCCGATGGTGGCAAGTTTCTCCGACTGCCGCATCTGTTCCTCCATGGCGCGCAGTTCCCGCATGTCCTCCACCGTCACCACCAGGCTATCGGTGTCAGCCTTGTCGAAATGCAGAAGGGCGCAGGAATAGCCCACCGGAATTTTTTCCCCCCCCTTTCGCTCCAGATCGATTGCCGGCCGCATCCGTTCCATGCGATGGACCTCGAGCCCGGGAAATACCTCGGCCAGGTTGCGGCCGACCAGTTCCCGGCGGCCATAGCCGGAAATTTTTTCCAGGGCGCGGTTCACCGAGGTGATGGTGCCGCCGCCGCTCACCGTGAGGATGCCGGTGTTGATGTCCTGTACGATCTGCTGGTGCAGGGAACTCAGGCGGTCGAACTCCTGGGTCGTCTGGTCGAGGGCGGTTTCGGTGCGGCGCAGCCGGTCGGCGAGCAGGGTGCTGAGGATGGCGACGAAGAAGAAGGTGATGCCGTGGAAGGAGAAGAAGTTGAGATGGGCGATGAGGTTGGGCAGCCGGTCGTACTTGACGAGCAGCAGGGGGCTGGGGTGGTAGTCGAAGTATTCGGCGAGCAGGATGGCGGCCAGCGACAGGGTGGCAAGCCCGGCGCTGGCCACCCCGCCCCGCACCAGGAGCAGAAAGCTGCCGGCGATGATCGGGAAGAAGTAGAGGGAGAGAAAGAGTGATTTGTTGCCGCCGCTCAGGTAGACGAGGCCGGTGATGAGCAGGCAGTCGACCAGGATCTGGCCGTAGGCGAACAACCGGTGGCGCTTGAGAAAGCGCAGTGCCACGGCGGACAACAGGGTGTAGACATAGACCCCGGCGATGAAGGTGCCGAGATAGTGGAAGGGCGAATGCCCGGCTGGCTGTGCCTTGAAGCTCACCAGCAGGTTGACGCCGAGCAGCAGGGTGAGGATGGCAAGACGCAGGAAGAGAACCCATTGCAGTTGCCGGCGCAGTCTGGATTCGGTGGCGGGAAAGGGCGGGTGGCGTCGGGCTGCCGTCATGGGGGGATGTGGGCTCGTTCTGTTCGAAAGGGTAGGGGCGACCGGCGGCTCGGGCCGCGGTCAGGAAATGTCGTACTTCTGCACCTTATAGCGCAGGGAGCGGAAACTTACCTTCAGCAGTTCGGCGGCCCGCATCTTGCTGTTGTTGGCCTTGGCCAGGGCATGTTCGATGAGTTTCTTCTCGAGTCTTGCCATCACCTCGTCGAGGCCTTTGCTGAAAAGTTCTTCCTCGTTCTGGATGGCCACGAATTCGGGTGGCGGCGGGTCGCCGCCACCGGCCTGGATCCGCCGCCGGTTGGAGAGGGTGAGGCTCTCGGGCAGGATGATGTTGGAGCTCTCGAGAGCGACGCCGCGTTCGATGATGTTCTCCAGTTCCCGGACGTTGCCGGGGAAGTCGTACTCGAGCAGCACCCGCATGGCGTAGGAGGAGATCTGCTGGATGTCCTTGCCGAGCAGTTTGGAGAATTTGTTGAGAAAATGTTCGACCAGCAGCGGCACGTCGCCCTTGCGCTCGCGTAGTGGCGGCACCCGCACCGGCACCACGGCCAGCCGGTAGAAGAGGTCCTCGCGGAAACGGCCCTCCATGACCTCGACTTCGAGATTGCGGTTGGTGGCGGCGATGATCCGGACGTTGACCTTGATGGTCTCGGTGCCACCCACCCGTTTCAGTTCGCGCTCCTGCAGGATGCGCAAAAGCTTGGTCTGGATCAGCGGCGTGAGCTCGCCGATCTCGTCGAGGAACACCGAGCCGTTGTTGGCCAATTCGAACAGGCCGATTTTGTTGGTGATGGCGCCGGTGAAGGCACCCTTGACGTGACCGAAGAGCTCGCTCTCCAGCAGGCTCTCGGGAATGGCGCTGCAGGTGATGGGCACGAAGGGGTTGTTGGCCACCAGGCTGTGGTTGTGGATGGCCCGGGCCACCAGTTCTTTGCCGGTGCCCGACTCGCCGGAGATGAGGACGTTGGCCGGGGTCGGTGCGATACGCCGGATAAGATCGAATATCTTGAGCATCTCCGGGCTGTTGCCGATGATGCCGTCGAAGGACTTGGCTCCCTCTTCGAAGGAGGCGGCCTGGGCTGCGGTGCCTGCCTGGCTGAAGGCCGACTGGATAATCGAGAGAATTTCGTCGACCTTGAAGGGTTTGGTGATGTAGTCGAAGGCGCCTTCCTTCATGGCCTGCACCGCGTTTTCCGGCGACGCGTAGGCGGTGACCATGATCACCGGCAGGGCCTGGTTTGTCTCCTTGATTTTTTCCAGCAGGGTAAGGCCGCCGATGCCGGGCATGCGGACATCGGAGATCACCAGGTCGATGGGGTCCGCTTTGAGAAAGGCGATGGCCTGACTGGCGTCGGCGGCGGTGGTGACCTGGTAACCCTCCTTTTCGAGGAGGATCTTTAAAAACTCCCGCATGCTCAGTTCGTCGTCGACGACCAGTATGGCCGGCATGGTGCGTGTCTCCTCAAGTGGCGGTCGGCGGGGTGCCGGTTGGCAAGCTGGCCGGCGGTTGGTGGTGACCGCCCGCCGTGTGGACGGGCGTATCGCCAATCCGTTCAAATTCTTCGCGGAACGGGCAGCGGACCGGGCAAGGCCGGGGGAGCGGCCCGCGGCCTGCTGCCGGCCCGTAGCGCCTTGGGATCCTTCCAGAAGCAAGGTGCTCGTTGGCCGCCTGGCGAGGGCGAAAGAGCAAAGATAATGGTTACAACAAGTTGTATCTCTTGTCAACGCTGTGATATTCCACTTGCAGGAACCGCCGCCAGCGTATATTTTTCCTAATACTTTGAAAATAAAGATGAACGGACGGGTGGCCGGCGCGGCTGAAGGGCCGGATCGGTTTGCTCGCCGGCGCCCGGCTTCTGTCCGGTCCGGTAAAAAGGGGGGATGCGGCATGTGTGTTGGGGTTCCGTCCCGCATCGTCTCCATCGATGGCGAACTTGCCTTTATCGATGTCGGCGGTGTGCAGCGGCAGGTGAGCCTGATGCTCCTCGATGAAGCGGTGGAACTCGGGGACCATGTTCTTGTCCATGCCGGCTTTGCCATCCGGCGGTTGGATCCGGAGGAGGCTCGCCTCTCTCTGGCTCTTTTCGACGAAATTCTCCGCCGGCAGAGCACGGCGGATTGAGGCGTGCGGTGCACGAGGCCTCCCTTGCCTTTTCCGTCCTCGCCATCGTCGAGGAAGAGTGCCGCCGGAGCGGTCATTCCCGCGTCAATTCGGTGCGGATCCGGGTGGGTCGCGCCTCCGGTGTGCTGCCCGAGGCCCTGGAACTCGCCTTCGATGCCGGCAAACGCGGCACCAGGGCGGCCGAAGCCCGGCTCTTCATCGAAGAGGTCGAGTTGGCCGGCCGTTGCCGGAGCTGTGGCGGCCGGAGCACGGCAAAAGGTTCTTTCCTTTTCGAATGTGGCCATTGCGGCGGCACCCGCCTTGAGATCATCTCCGGTTACGAGCTGCAGGTTCTCGACATGGAGGTCGACTGAGCCGGAGCCCGGACCTCCTGCATGGAGGGCCCCAACAGGGGCGGCAAGGAAAAACTGGTACCTCGGCTTCTCGGGTTGTATACTGCGGCCGCAGTGACATGCGGCTGGAAACAGAAAAGAAGGAATTCACCATGAAGAAACACCTCGCAGCGTTGCTCATCGCCTGTTCTCTCCTGCTCGCCGGTGGCCATGCCCTGGCCGAAGTCGGCTGGGAAGTCGTGCAAACCTGGCAGCTTCCGGAAGATCCGCGGGATGTGGCGGTTTCCGGCAACGGCCAGTGGGTATTCTTCCTCACCCGGAAAAATTCGGTTGCGGTCTTTCAGGGCGACGGCACCCAGGTCGGCGAACTGCCGGCACCCGCCGGGGTCGACCGGATCATTGCCTCGGAAAACGGTGACGTCCTCTACCTCAAGGACAGCGAAAAGAAGACCCTGGAGCGGGTGATGATCTACCACCGGGCCGAAATCAACACCGAGGGCTCGCCGTTCATGGGCCGGGCCGATGCACCGGTGGAAATCGTCGAATTCTCCGATTTCCAGTGCCCGTTCTGCGCTTCCGTGCCGCCGATGCTGGAAGAGGTGCTGGAGAAGAACCCCGACACCGTCAAGCTCGTTTTCAAGCATTTCCCCCTCGCCTTCCACAAACAGGCCGAGCCCGCCGCCCGGGCTTCTCTGGCCGCCGCCAACCAGGGGAAATTCTGGCCTTACCACGACAAGCTCTTTGCCAACGGCAAAACCCTCACCGACGACTCCTACAAGAAAATCGCCGAGGAGTTGGGGCTCGATGTCGAGCGGCTTCTCAAGGACATGGACAGTCCCACCGTGGTCCGCAAGGTGCGCCAGGACATCCTCGACGCCCAGCGCATAGGGGTCAACTCGACGCCTTCGCTGTTTGTCAACGGCTGGCGGCTCACCGGCAAGCGTACGGCGGAGAACATCCAGGAACTGGTCGACAGGGAGCTCGCGCAGATCAAGAAAAATGGCGATTCAAAAAACTAAAGCGTTCAACGAGCCGCTCACCGTAGAGCTCACCTTCGGTGCCAACGAACCGGCCCGCCTGCTCTATGGTGACCTCAACAAGAACCTGAGCACCGTCGAAAAGGCCACCGGCGTCGAGATCAACGTGCGGGGCAACATCCTGTCGGTGAGCGGCGTCAAGCACGAGGTGGATCTCGCCCAGTCGGTGCTCGAACAGCTCTACGACCTCATCCGTTCGGGCTACCCGGTCTATCCGGCGGATGTAGCTTACGGGGTGCGGATCCTCGAGCGCTCGCCCACCGCCCGGTTGCGCGATATCTTCCTCGACAAGATCTACATCACCGCCAACCAGCGGGTGGTGTCGCCAAAGAGCGTCAACCAGAAGAATTACATCCAGTGCATCCGCCAGAGCGACATCGTCTTCGGCATCGGCCCGGCCGGCACCGGCAAGACCTATCTGGCGGTGGCCATGGCGGTTTCCGCCCTCAGCAACGGCCAGGTGAAGGGCATCGTCATCACCCGGCCGGCGGTGGAGGCCGGCGAGAAGCTGGGCTTTCTGCCCGGCGACCTGGCCCAGAAAGTCGACCCCTACCTGCGGCCGATCTACGACGCCCTGCACGATATGCTGGGCCGCGAGAAGGTGGCCGAGCTCATCGAGCACGGCACCATTGAGATCGCGCCCCTTGCCTTTATGCGCGGCCGCACCCTGAACAGCGCCTTCGTCATCCTCGACGAGGCCCAGAACACTACCCACGACCAGATGAAGATGTTCCTCACCCGCCTGGGCTTCAACTCCAAGGCGGTGATCACCGGCGACATCACCCAGATCGATCTGCCGGGAAGTACCGACTCGGGGCTGGTGGTGGCCCGCCGCATCCTGCGGGACGTGCGGGGCATCGAGTTCTGCCATTTTTCCGATGCCGACGTGGTGCGCCATCCCCTGGTGCAGGACATCATCCGGGCCTACGAACGGGCTTCCTCCCAATGAGCCCGAGCAACCCGGGAAACTGAACCGTGCCCGCTTTTCTTTCCTTCGACCTGCCCGCAGGTGGGCCTGCCATTCGGCGCGGCGCCCTGCAGAGTGCCGCCGACCGGCTTCTTGCGCTTTGCGGCAGAGCGGCGGCCGAATGCTCGGTGCATTTCACCTCGGATCCTGTTATTGCCGAACTCAACCGCCGGTACCGGCACAAAGAGGGACCCACCAACGTTCTGGCCTTTGCCGCCAGCGAAGGCGAAGGGGCCGGAATCGCCGCCCAGTTGCCGGTGGAGCTCCTGGGCGACGTGGTGATCTCGGTGCCAACCGCCCGGCGGCAGGCGGCGGAGCAGGGCATCTCCCTGCACCACCACCTGCTGGCGCTTTTGGTGCACGGCTTCTGCCACCTGCTCGGCTACGACCACGAACGCTCCGAGGCGGAAGCCGAACGCATGTTCGCCCGGGAAAGAGAACTTCTCGCCCAACTCGAATCTGATAGGAGAAAGCCCATGAAACTGGCCATCAACGTCGATCACGTCGCCACCCTGCGGCAGGCCCGGGGCATCACCGAACCCGATCCGGTGACCGCCGCCGCCATCTGCGAGCTCGCCGGTGCCGCCGGCATCGTGGTGCATCTGCGGGAAGACCGGCGGCACATCCAGGACCGCGACGTGCGGCTGCTGCGGCAGACCGTGCAGACCAGGCTCAACCTCGAGATGGGGGCCACCGAGGAGATCATCGCCATCGCCCTCGAGGTGAAACCCGACATGGTCACCCTGGTGCCCGAAAAACGCAAGGAGCTCACCACCGAGGGCGGCCTGAACGTGGCCGGCCAGAAGAAGAAACTTGCCCAGGTCATCCGCCGCCTGGCCGACGCAGGCATTCCGGTGAGCCTGTTCATCGACCCCGACTCCCGGCAGGTCGCCGCCTCCCATGAGGTGGGCGCCACCTTCGTGGAGCTCCACACCGGCCGCTATGCCGACGCCCGCAACGAGGCCGAGGCCGACCACGAGTTCGCTCTCATCGAGGACGCCGCCCAGGAGGCCTTCGAGACCGGCCTGCGGGTGAACGCCGGCCACGGCCTCAATTACCTCAACACCCCGCGGATCGCCCGCCTGGACATGATCGAGGAACTCTCCATCGGCCACGCGGTCATGGCCCGCGCCATCTTCGTCGGCCTCGACCGGGCGGTGCGGGAGATGCGGGCGTTGATTGGGTGAACTGAGGACGTTAGACGAGAGATGTGAGACGGGAGACGGGAGACGGGAGACGGGGGCGGTGGTGCAGAGCAGGCAGTTTCGGAGCTGCTCCGACGTCAGCCTTACTTTTTCCCGGCTTGGCTGAAAGCCGGGAAGCTTCGGTGAAGCCGCGATGTTTGTTCTGCCAATTTCCGAATGACGACTACCGCCCCGGCGCAGCCGGACGCGGACACCGCCATCTTACGTTCCTCCGCAATTTTTCACATCTACGTCTCTCGTCTAACGTCTCACTTCCTCCCTCACACCAACCCCTGGTCGAGCATGGCCTGCACCACCTTGGTGAAGCCGGCGATGTTGGCGCCGGCCAGGTAGTTGCCGGGCAGGTTGTAGGCGGCGGCGGCGTCGAGGCAGGTGCGGTGGATGGATTTCATGATCTGCTTGAGGCGGCTGTCCACCTCGGTTGCCGGCCAGGAGAGGCGCATGGAGTTCTGGGCCATCTCGAGCCCAGAGACCGCCACGCCGCCGGCGTTGGCCGCCTTGCCCGGGGCGAAGAGCACACCGCCTTCCTGCAGAACCCGGATCCCTTCCGGCGTGGTCGGCATGTTTGCTCCCTCGCTCACCAGGCGCACACCGCCGGCCACCAGGTTCTCGGCATCGGCGCGGGCGATTTCGTTCTCGGTGGCGCAGGGAAAGGCGCAGTCGGCCCGCTGTTGCCAGAGCGGGTGCGCCTCACTGCCGGGCATGGTGTCGGTGTAGGTTGCTCCTGGAAATTTTTCCGCATATTCGCGGATGCGGCCGCGCCGGATGTTTTTCAGTTGCTTGACAAAGGCCAGTTTCTCCTGGTCGATGCCTTCCCCGTCGTAGATGAAGCCCGACGAGTCCGAAAGAGTCACCACCCGGCCGCCCAACTGGAGAATTTTTTCAGTGGTGAACTGGGCCACGTTGCCGCTGCCGGAAACCAGGCAGGTCTTGCCCTCGAGGCTTTCTCCTTTTTCCGCCAGCATCTCGGCGGCGAAGTAGACGCAACCGTAGCCCGTGGCCTCGGGCCGGATCAGCGACCCCCCCCAGGCCAGGCTCTTGCCGGTAAAGACGCCGGTGAATTCGTTTCTGAGCTTTTTGTACATGCCGAACAGAAAGCCGATCTCCCGGGCTCCCACCCCGATGTCGCCGGCCGGGATGTCGGTGTTGGGGCCGATGTGGCGGAAGAGCTCGGTCATGAAGCTCTGGCAGAAGCGCATCACCTCGTTGTCGCTGCGGCCCTTGGGGTTGAAGTCGGCGCCGCCCTTGCCGCCGCCCATGTTCAGGGTGGTGAGGCTGTTTTTGAAGACCTGTTCGAAGGCCAGGAATTTCATGATCGACAAATTCACCGACGGGTGAAAACGCAGCCCCCCCTTGTAGGGGCCGAGGGCGCTGTTCATCTCCACCCGGAAGCCGCGGTTGACCTGGACCTGGCCGCTGTCGTCCATCCACGGCACCCGGAAGAGCAGGACCCGCTCGGGCTCGATGATCCGCTCGAGCACTCCCAGCCTGCGGTACTCCGGATTGCGGTCGAGCACCGGCCGCACCGATTCGACCACCTCCTCCACCGCCTGATGGAATTCGCGCTGGCCGGGATCCCGGGCCAGCAACCGGCTGATCTCTTCGTTCATTTCTTTTTGTCTCCTCGTCGTGTGGTTCGCCGGCCGGCCTGTGGCCGGGGGGAAGAAGTCGGTTCGCCGGCGGCGAGCATGACTCCTTTCGAAAGGCGGCCGTCGACGGTGATGGTGAAGGGTTTTTCGGCCCGCAGATGGACAAGGTGCGGGGTTTTTTCAACCTGCGGCAGGGAATGGAGCCACGAATGGTCGAGGTGCGAGCCGGCGTTTACGCCGGTGGTTTCATCCACCGTGAAGTAGAAGATGCCCATGGCGGTCATGTTCTGGAAGAAATGGGTGCCCTCGGAGGGGGCGACGGCCAGGAAATCGGTGCGCAGCTCGACCATCGCAGCCACCCCGGAGATGTCCTCCCAGCGTACCGGGATGCCGAGGAAGGGGTCGGCGGAGCCCCAGCGGCCCGGGCCGATCAGCAGATAGGGGCTCCGGCTGGCGGCGAGGCGTGCGTTGAAAGCGGCTATCTCGGCGGCGATGGTGCGGGCTGCCGAGAGCTCGAAGCGGTCGGGACGCACCAGCACGATGTCGGAAAGCGTCTTGCGGCCGTAACCCAGGGCCTGGTTGGAGAAACAGAAGGCGGCCTGCTGCTCGACGGGTCCGGTGCTCACCTCGAACCGTTCACCCTCGGCGACCATGGGCCGGATCTGCAGGAGGTGAAAGGAGGGCGGGGTGTCGCCGGCGCCGGGCTCGGCCACGAACTCGATTTCGATGCCGCCGCCCATGCCCTGGCGGCCGAGCTCCAGCATGTCGCGAAGGATGGCGGCGAGGGGGAAGAGATCGTGCTTGAGGATGCGGGCGAAGGTGAGGACCCGGGGGCCGCCGGGGCCCGAGCCGTCCCGGATCCGGTGTTCGGCAGGGTCATAGGTGCTGGTCAGCAGCTCCACCGGCAATTCGCCCGCCGCTTCTTCGAGGTCGCGACGCGTCAGGTTCGAGCCGCCGATTGGCAGCGCGCCATGGCTTTCGCTCATCCCCAGGGCGTAGAAGGAGCGCTGGCTGTTGGTGAGGATGTCGTCCACCGTGGAGAACTGCGGCAACCGCTGGGGGTGCTGGGGCGAAAAGCGCAGGCAGCGCTCGCCCTCCACCACGGTCTTGCCGAAGCCCAGGGCCAGATGGGCGATGCCCTCCTCCGGCCGCATGCCCTCGATGGGATAATAGTTGTAGGACTGGGCCACGCCGGAAAGCGCCGGGTAGAAGAAGGCGCCATGGCGGCGGCCGATGAGCTCCTGGATGATGACCGCCATGGCGCCGGGCTCGGCGTCGGTACCGCTGGCCCGGGCAAAGGCCCGGGGGCCGGCGTAGAAGGCAGAGGCATAGACCAGGCGCACGGCGTCGAGCAACTGTTCGAGCCGTGCTTCGAGGGACGGCTGGTTGTTGGCCAGCATGTAGGTTTCGAAGAGCCCGGCGTAGGGCCTGCCGTGGGCGTCCTCCTGAAGGCTCGAGGAGCGCACCGAAAGCGGCGTGTTCACCCGTTCGAGAAAGGCGGCGAGATCCTTTCTGAGAGCTTCCGGCAGGGGCAGGCCGCGGCAGAGCAGGGCGATGTCGTGGTCGGCAAGGCCTGAGGTAATCTTTTCCAGCTCGTGGCTGGCGGCGAACAGGTCGAAGTGTTCCGAGGTCAGTACCAGGGTGCGGGGCACGGCAAGGCGCAGATCCGGGTACCTGGCCGCCAGCTCCGGCCGCCGGGCAAGCTGGGCGGCCAGGAAGGCGAGGCCCAGACCCTTGCCGCCCAGGGAGCCTTCGCCGGATTTGAGGAAATCGGCGACCTCCGGGTCGAAGTCGTCACGGTTGAAGCGGCTCACCACACCCTGCTGGCGGCTGCGCCGCAAGGAGTGGACTTCACGGATCAGGGTCCGGCGCAGAAGTCCGGCATCGTCGAGGCTGCCCAGGCAGTCCCGGTGCAGGCGCGCCGCCAGGCCGATCTCGGCCCGGGCCGCGATCCAGTGGGAAAAATGGTTGCTGGCGGCGTGGTAGAGCAGGGAATCGTCGTCGATATTTTTCAGCTTTTCCTCGAACTCCCGCAGGCTGGCGGCGCTGCCCGCCACCTCGCCCGTTGGCCGCCGGAACACGAAGTCGCCGAAACCCAGGTAAGAGAGGAGAAACGAGCGGATGGCGGTGGCGGGGTCCGGGTCGTGCTTGGAGAGAAAGACGGCGGGTATTTTTTCGGCCCGCTGCCGGTTGCCCTCCTCGGCGCTCATCAGCAGCAGCGGCATGTCCGGCACTTCGCGGCGGATGTGGGCGAGCAGCCGCAGGCCGGCTCCGGCGTCCAGGCCGTGCCGGCGCGGGAAGCGGGTGTCGGCCAGCACCCCCAGCAGGTAGGGGCGGAAACGGTGGTAGAGCTCGAGGGCCTCTTCGTAGTTGGCGGCCAGCAGGATTTTGGGCCGGGCCCGCATCTTGAGCAGCCGGTGTTCCCAGTTGAGGCCTTCGTGCAGGATGCGCTGGGTCTGGCGGACAATCTCCTTGTAGAGAAGCGGCAGGATGAGGGAGCGGTAAAAGGGCGAGTCCTCCACCACCAGCAGCACCCGCACCATGGCCCGCCGGGTGTCGGCCTCGACGTTGTTGTGGTCCTCGATGTTCTTGACGATGGCCAGCAGCAGCTCCGGGTCGGCGGACCACACGTAGTGGCGGTCGATGGCGGCCGGTTGCTCATGGGCCGCAAAACCGGGGCTGCCACCCAGGGTGTGGGAGAGAAGCACCAGCGGCAGGTCGGGGGCCGCTTTTTTGAGCCGCGGCGCGAAGTCGCGGCATTCCTGGTCTTCCACCCGCGGCGTGGTGACCAGCAGGTCGAAGGAGCGGCTCTTGAGCAGACGCAGGGCCTCGGTGATGGAGGCCACCCGGGTCATGCGCGGCGGGTGGCTGAGGTTGAGGCCGCGGTACTCGTTGACGATCCGTGACGGCAGGGAGCCGTTTTCCTCCATCACGAAGGCGTCGTAGGGGTTGAGAACGAGAAGGATATCCCGGACCTTGCGGGCCATGAGCTCGTGGAAGACGGCAAAGCCGCCCTCCAGAGCGAGCCCCGACTGGCAGGCCGGTGGCGGAAAGGGCCGCCGTTCAGATTTCATCTTCCTCTTCCGGGGCGATGGAGCGCGGCAGCCGGCTGGTGTCCACTCCGCGTGCCGCCTCGAGACCGGCGGCCAGGGCCTCCTGGTTCAGTTGCCGGTGGGCGGCGGGCACCCGGGCGACCAGCGCCTTTTCCAGATGCTCGAGGGAGACCAGCGGGCAGAAGTGGCCCACCGCGCCCAGGGCCACCATGTTGGCTACCATTTCGCGGCCCAGGCGGTCGCGGGCGATCCCGGTGAAGGGCAGGGCCACGGCCCGGCTGGTGGGAAGCTGCTCGACGAAGGTGGAGTCCACCACCAGCAGGCCGTTGGGCCTGAAGTTGAAGAAATAGGCATCGCAGGCCGCCTGGTTCATGGCCAGCAGCAGGTCGGGCCGGGTGACCTTGGGATAGTCGATGGGGCTGCTGCTCACCACCACCTCGGCCTTGCACTTGCCGCCCCGGGCCTCGGGCCCGTAGCTCTGGGTCTGGCAGACCTGAAAGCCCGCGTGACAACCCACCGCCTCGGCAAAAACCACCGACAGCAGGATGATGCCCTGGCCGCCGGATCCGGCAAAACGTATTTCGTAGCGCTCGATATCCATGTTTTTGAGGCCAAAGGTCAAAGGCTAAAGGTTAAAGGGTAAACGTGGAGAAAACGGTTGTTTTGTTTTTCTTTCACCTTTCACCTTTCACCTTTTGCCTTTCTCCTGATCTTCTCATATTCCTCGATATAGTTCGGCATTTCCCGGTCGGTGAGCACGCCGATGGTGAACTTGTCGTCGGCGAGCGTTTCGTCCTTCAGGGTTTCGGCCCGCACGGCGTGGTCGCGGAAACCCTCCATCATGGTCACCGGGTCCGGGGTCTGGTTGCGGCGGCCGAACTGCACGTGGCAGTTGGAGAGGATCTCCACCATTGCAAAGCCCACCTTGTTGATCGCCTTTTCGAGCAGGGAATCGAGCAGTGCCGTGTGGTAGACCGTGGCCCGGGCCACGAAGGCGGCGCCGGCGGTGACCGCCAGGTCGGCGATGGAGAAGGCGTGCTCGATATGGCCGCCGGTGGCGGTGGCGGCCCGGCTGCCGGAGGGAGTGGTGGGCGAGTACTGGCCGCCGGTCATGCCGTAGATCTGGTTGTTGATGATCACGGCGGTGAGGTCGAGGTTGCGGCGCGCCGCATGGATGAAGTGGTTGCCGCCGATGGCGGTGGCGTCGCCGTCGCCCATCACGGCGATTACCGAGAGCTCCGGGCGGGCCAGCTTGATGCCGGTGGCGAAGGTGAGGGCCCGGCCGTGGGTGGTGTGCAGGGTGTTGAAGTCGACGTAGGTCGGCATCCGGCCCGAGCAGCCGATGCCGGAGAGGAGCACGATCTCGTCCTTTTCGAGGCCGGTGCGGTGGATGGCCCGCAGCAGCGAGCCCATGACGATGCCGTTGCCGCAGCCCGGGCACCAGACGTGGGGGAATTTCTTGTTGTGGCGCAGGTAGCGGTCGCGCAGGTCGGTCATCGAGGTGCTCATCTGCCACCTCCTTTTTCCATGGCCTCGAGCTGGGCGAGGATTTCGCCGGGGGAAAGGGGCTCGCCGTCCACCCGGTTGAGCTTGACGATTTCCGTGGGAAAGCTGTTGGCCCGTTTGACCTCGCGGCTGATCTGGCCGAAGTTCAGCTCAGGCACCAGCACCGCCCGGCAGTTCCGCAGAACGGCGGTGGCCGCCGTTTTCGGAAAGGGAAAGAGGGTGTGGAGTTGCAAAAGTCCGGCCCGGATGCCCTGTTCCCTGGCCATGGTCACGGCCCGCTGGGCCGAGCGCGCCACCGAGCCGTAGGCGATTACCGCAAGCTCCGCGTCGTCCAGCAGAAAACGGCGGGTGAGCTGGATTTCGGCAAAGCCGTTGGTGATCTTGCGGTGCAGCCGCCGCAGGAAGGCGTCGATCTCCTCGGGCCGCTGGGTGGGGAAGCCCTGGGGGTCGTGCACCAGGCCGGTGACGTGGTGCCGGTAGCCGCTGCCCATGGCGGCCATGGCCGGCACGCCGCGGGAGTTGTTCTCGTAGGGGATGTACCATTCGGGCGGCACGTTGGGCACGATGCGGTCCACCACTTCGTAGCCCGACGGCTCCGGCAGCGCGAAGGTTTCCCGGGTGTGGGCCACCATTTCGTCGGAGAGCAGGATCACCGGCACCCGGTAGCGTTCCGAGAGGTTGAAGGCGGTCACTGTGAGGGCGAAACAGTCGGCCACCGAGGAGAGGGCGAGAACGATGATCGGGTGGTCGCCGTGGGTGCCCCAGCGGGCCTGCAGCACGTCGCCCTGGGCCGGGCTGGTGGGCAGCCCGGTGGAGGGGCCGCCGCGCATGACGTTCACCACCACGCAGGGCACCTCGGCGGCGCAGGCAAACCCCAGATTCTCCTGCATCAGTGAAAAGCCCGGGCCGCTGGTGGCGGTCATGCTCTTCACCCCGGCCAAGGACGCCCCCACCACCGCCCCCATGGAGGCGATCTCGTCCTCCATCTGGATGAAGGTGCCGCCCTCCGCCGGCAGCCGCTCGGCCATCAGTTCCATGATCTCGGAAGCCGGGGTGATCGGGTAGCCGGCGAAGAACCGGCAGCCGGCGGCCAGCGCTCCGTACACCACGGCCTCGTTGCCCTGCAGCAGGCGGACGGCGGGCTTACTTGTCATCCTGCCTCCTTCTCCGGTCGGGGAAGCGTTCGCTGATGGCGATGGCGAAATCCGGGCAGTGGGTCTCGCAGAACCGGCAGCCGATGCAGAGGTCGGGCCGCACGACCACGGGCTTGCCCTCGCCGTTTTTTTCGAAGACCTGCTTCGGGCAGAAGCGGATGCAGATGCCGCAGGCCTTGCACCAGTCGTGGAAAATGGTTTGGGTGAAGAGCTTTTTGCCCTTCTTTTCGAGGCGGGCCCGCTCTTCCCAGTAAGGATCGGCGGGAGCTTCCGCCGGCGGTGACTTTTTTCTGCTCTGTCGCGCTGTCATGGGCCTCCGGGGGTACACCCCTGCGGGGCAGGGGTGAGGGAGAAGGAAGAAGTGAGGAGTGAGAAGAAAAGGCAAATTCCGGAAAACTTCAGTGTTGAAGGTTTCTTCTTCCTTTTTCCTTCTCCCTTCTTTCTCGTAGTAAACTACCCGAAAGAATTGGCTGTTGTCCAGAGAAGCGGAAAAAAATGGCGGCCGGCCGTTGGATTTGTAGGGTTTTTTTTGATTCCCTTCGGAACTGTTTGATTTTTCTTGACAGTATTCCTGGATTCCGGGACCTTTTAGCCACTGGTGGGTCAAAACGGAACTGAGAGCAGGAGAGAAAAAGACAGATGCCATGGACCGACGATTTTCTTCTGGAGTACGACGACTACGGCAACACCAGCCGTTTTCTGCTGCCGCGGCTCGGTAACGCTTCCCAGAACAACCCCTGCCTCAACAAAGGCACCGCCTTCGGCGAAGAGGAACGGCTGCTGCTCGGCCTCGACGGCGCACTCCCCCCTTCGCCCCGCTCCCTTGCGAACCAGGTGAAGAACTCGGCCCGCAAGGTGGACGACAAGCCCGACGACATCGAACGCTACATCCATATCCGCTCGCTCTTCGACCGCAACGTCACCCTGGCCCACGCGCTGATCGCCAGCGACATCGAGCGCTTCATGTCGATCATCTACACGCCCACGGTGGGGCTTGCGGTGCAGCGTTATTCGACGATCTTCCGGCGGGCCAACGGCCTGCACTTCTATCCCGGCAACATCGAGCGGGCCGAGGAAATCCTCGGCCGTTACCGCAACCAGGACATCCGGGTGGCGGTGGTCACCGACAACCAGGGCATTCTCGGCATCGGCGACCAGGGAGCGGGGGGGATCGCCATCTGTCTCGGCAAGCTCATGCTCTACACCCAGGGAGCGGGGATCGCGCCCTGGCACTGTTTGCCCATCTCCCTCGACGTGGGTACCGACAACCAGGAACTGCTGGCCAACGAGGAATACCTCGGCTGGCGCCACCCGCGGCTGCGGGGCCGGGAATACGTGCGCTTCGTACAGCGTTTCGCCCGGGCTTTCAAGAGCGTCTTTCCCCACGCCCTTTGCCAGTGGGAGGATTTTTCCAAGCAGAACGCCTTTGCGGTGCGCGACGCCTATCTCCACGACATCATCTCCTTCAACGACGACATCCAGGGCACCGGCGCCGTGGCCCTGGCCGCGGTGCTCACCGCCATGGAGGTGAAGAAGGAACGGTTGCAGGACCAGGTCTTTCTGATCCACGGCGCCGGAGCAGGCGGCATCGGCATCGCCGAGCAGATCGAAGCCGCCCTTATTGACTGCGGCCTCTCTGCCCACGAAGCCCTGGCCCGCATCTACACGGTGGACTCGGGTGGCCTGGTCACCTCCGACCGCAAGCTCGAGCCCTACAAGGCGAAGTTCGCCAAGAACCCGGTGGAACTGCCCTGGGAGTGCGGGGAAGAGGAAAACAGTCTGCTCGAGGTAGTGCGCCATGCCAGGGTCACCGTGCTCATCGGCACCTCGGGACAGGGCGGCTGCTTCAGCCGAGACATCGTCGAGGCCATGGCCGCCAACTGCGCGCGGCCGGTCATCCTGCCGCTCTCCAACCCCACGGTCAAGACCGAGGCCCTGCCAGCCGATATCAACCAATGGACCGGCGGCCAGGCCCTGGTGGCCACCGGCTCGCCCTTTCCGCCGGTGGCGCTGGATGGCCGGCCGACCCGGGTCGGCCAGTGCAACAACGTCTTCGTCTTTCCCGGCATGGGGCTCGGCGTGCTCGCCTCCGGGGCCCGGGAGGTGCTGCCTTCGTTTTTCACCGCCGCCGCCCGGGCGGTTTCCGAGATGGTGCCGGAGGCGGACCGCCGGCGCGGCATCCTCATGCCGCCGGTGGCCGCTCTGCGTGAAACCTGCCGGCGGGTGGCCCTGGCCGTGGGGCTGGCCGCCATCCGGGCCGGGGTGAGCGGGCCCTGCGCCTTCAGCCGCTTCCAGCACCAAGGGGACGAGGAGCGTTTTGCCGAGCTCGTCGGCCGCATGGGCTGGCAGCCCGTCTACCTGCCGGTGGTGCCGGCGCCGGCAGCGGGCGGAGAGGGGTGAGCCCTGGCAAGCCGATCCGTTAGGGGTTCTCTTTTCTGGCCGGCAGGGGTATAGTGCTTCTTTTCAGGCAAGAGAAATGCAGCGGCAGGCGGTCACCGGAAAGGGAGAGCAGGTGTATGGGCGCGATCGGTCCCGGGGAGGAGCCCCGGTCTCATGGAGGACAGACAGATGGAGCAGGGGGGAGGGCCATGAACACTTTCAAACGGCGGCACCACCGCAAGCTGCTCGGAGACTACCTGCTGGCCGCCGGCTTTATCGACCAGAAGACCCTCGACAAGGCTCTGGAGACCCAGCGCCAGCGTAAACGCCTCGGCCAGATCTTTCTCGACATGGGGGTGATGGACGACGTGATGCTGGCCCGCGCCCTCTCCCAGCAATGCAACATTCC
>JBFHWX010000029.1:0-25572 GCA_041599275.1 Desulfobulbales bacterium
GAGCAGAAAGTAGAAGACCACGAAGATAAGGACCAGGGGGACGAGCTGCAGAAGCCCTCCGCCCGGAGGAGCGGCCGCGGTCTGGGCGGCCATGCTGATTCCGATCATTTGGGTGGTACCTCCAAAAATTACTGATTCCCTTCCTGCCGTTTGGCGTGGAAGTCCCTGCGGAACTGCGCGAACCGGTCCTCCTCGATGGCCGACCGCATCTCCTGCATGAGGGTGACGTAGTAATGCAGGTTATGGATGGTGTTGAGGTGGTAGGCGAGTATTTCCCGGCAGACGAACAAGTGGCGCAGATAGGCCCGCGAATAGTTGCGGCAGGTGTAGCACGAGCACGTTTCATCGACCGGCCGCGGGTCGTTCCGGTATGTGCTGTTTTTAATAACAACTCTGCCCCTTGAAGTAAAGAGCATTCCATTGCGGGCGTTGCGGGTGGGCATCACGCAGTCGAACATGTCCACTCCCCGCCAGACCGCCTCCACCAGGTTCTCCGGGGTACCGACCCCCATCAGGTAGATGGGATGGTCCTGGGGCAGGAGGCGGGCGGTGGCCTCGGTCATGTCGTACATGAGCTCCTCGGGCTCGCCCACCGAGAGCCCCCCCATGGCGTAGCCGTCAAAACCGATGTCGACCAGCTCCTCGGCGGCCCGCTTTCTGAGATCCTCGTACATGCCGCCCTGGACGATGCCGAACAGAAGCTGGCCGGTATCCTTTTGCGCCAGCCGGCTGCGCCGGGCCCAGCGGCCGGTGAGGCGGGTGGCGGCATCGGCCTCTCCGTGGCTTGCCGGGTAAGGGATGCAGGTGTCGAGCACCATCATGATGTCGCTGCCCAGGGCCTCCTGCACTCCCACCGCGTCCTCGGGCGAAAGAAAGAGCTTCGAACCGTCGAGGTGGGAGCGGAAGCCGGCGCCCTCTTCGGTGATGGTGGCCAGGTCTTTGAGTGAAAAGATCTGGAAGCCGCCGGAGTCGGTGAGGATCGGCCGTTGCCAGTTCATGAAGCCGTGCAGGCCGCCCATGGAGCGGATCAGCTCATGGCCCGGCCGCAGGAAAAGGTGGTAGGTGTTGCCGAGAATGATCTGGGCGCCCAGTGCCTCGAGGTTCTCCGGGGTCACCGCCTTCACCGTGGCCTGGGTGCCCACCGGCATGAAGACCGGGGTCTGGACCACGCCGTGCAGGGTGTGGACCTCGCCACGGCGGGCGGCGCATTCCGACGAACGGGCCAGCAGCCGGAAGGGCGATTTTTTTTGGCTCGCCACCCCGCTCATGACTGTTCTCCCCAGAGACTGGCGATGAGTTCCGCCACCCCCTGGCCGGCCAGCTCCTGCAGGCGCAGAAAAAGCTCCGCGGCAATGGGGGCACTTTCCGCCGTGCATTGGGCCTCGACGACCCGGCCATCGGCGGTGAGCACGAAATTGGCGTCGGCATGGGCGCTGGCGTCCTCCCGGTAATCCAGGTCGAGCAGGGCCCGGCCGTCCACCACCCCGGCGCTCACCGCGGCAACCGGCGTGATCCTCGGCAACTCGGCCACGAGCCCCTTTTCGTAAAGCCCGGCCACCGCATCGGCCACCGCCAGAGCAGCACCGGTGATCGAGGCGCAGCGGGTGCCGCCGTCGGCCCGGAGCACGTCGCAATCAACCCGCAGAGTGCGCTCGCCCAGGGCGTCGAGGTCCACCAGCATGCGGAGCGACCGGCCGATCAGGCGCTGGATCTCGTAGGTCCTGCCCTGGCGGCCGCGCACCGCCTCTCGCTGGGTGCGGCTGTTGGTGGCGCAGGGCAGCATGCCGTACTCGGCGGTGATCCAGCCGCTGCCGGAATTCTTCAGAAAAGGTGGCACTTTTTCTTCAACGGTGACCGCGCAGCAGACATGGGTATCGCCCATGCGGATGAGCAGCGAAGCCGCAGCATGGGGCTGAAAACCGCGTTCGACGGAAAAGGGCCGCAACTGGTCGTCGTTGCGTTGGTAACTGCGCATGATCTTCCTTCCTTACCGTTCCGTGGCAGCAACAGGAGCCAACCAGGAACAATTCTCACAGAGATTGTGTTTCAAAGCCGGATCCACTATACTCCAGGCTCTCACTGAAAATGCATCTCCACCACAGCACGGAGCGCCTTATGGCCCGAGTGAAAGTTGAAAAAAATTTCTCCCCCTCCCAGGCCGCCGTCTTTCTGCGGGAGCTCGCCGACGCCATCGAATGCGGTGAAGGCTGCGTGCTCGAAGAGTGCGGCATTTCCGCCACAGACCTCCACAAGCTCAAGATCCGCTTCGAGCGCGAACCCTCCGGCGAACTGGCTCTGCGCTTCAAGGTTTCGGGCCGCAGCCCGGAAACCGAGGAACCTCAAAGCCCTGGCCACAGCCAGAGCTTATCGAAACCGGCAAAACCCGATTCCTACAAAAAGCTCAAGAAACGGTTGAAGCAGTCTTTCAACGCCGTGGGCCTCGGCCTGCGCGACAACGAGCCGCCCGCCCCCGAAGTCCTGGCCGCCTTTTTCGCCGACTCCGAGGAGCTTACCCGCCAGCCGGGATTCGGCGACGAGTACTACCAGGCTTACGAAAGTGCGGTTCGGGGCATGCGGGAAGCAGCCAAAAGCCGGGATCTCGACCTGCTGCGCGAGCGCTTCGCCGAAGCCGGCCGGGTGGTCAAGGAGTGCCACGCCCGCTACAAATAACGGGCCGCTGCGCTCCCAACGGAAAGGGCGGGCCACCGGCTGCCCGGCATCCCGCCCCCTTTCACCTTTGGCCTTTTTCCTTTGGCCTTCCCCCCCTACACCTGCCGTATTTCCCAGGCCTCTGGCCGGTTGTCGTTGTTGGGGTTTGGCGCGATGCGGAACTCGAAGATATTGGCCGGGTTGGAAAAAATATCGTCGTTCTCCACCGAGGCCTTGGAGCAGTGAAAGAACACGGTCTCGCTCAGCAGGCCGTTCGGGGTCATCCTGAAGAAACGAAAAAAACCGAACCCACGGTTGGCATTGTAGTTGAGCGGCGTGCCGCGGTGCCAGTCCTCGTCCGCCGAGGCGTTGGGAATCGGCAGCAGGCCGGGGATCAGGAAGCCGGAGAGGAAATTGTCGGCCTCCTCGCGCAGCTTGGTGGAGACGTTGTGGAAGCCGATCACCTCCACCCGGCAGCCCTTGTTCTGCAGCGCCGTCACCAGCCGCACGAAATCACCGTCGCCGGTGATCAGGATGATGCGGTCGAGGTTCCGCGACTGCAGCAGCGCGTCGATGGCCAGATCCATGTCGGCGTTGGCCTTGGTGGTCACCACCCCGTCCTCGTCCACGTAACGGGTGACGAACTTCTTGATCAACTTGAAGCCGCACTTGCGGATGACGTTGTGGTAATGGTAGAGCTTCTGGCGGTACTCGAGGTCCTCCTGGGTGCGGGTGTGGTCCTCGGCCACGTAGGAGTTGGCCCGCAGCATAGTGGAATTGCCCAGGTTCGCCAGGTTAACGAGGATGTCGTAGCGCATGCCGTAACCGCCGCACATGCGGACGTTTTCGGCATCGACGTAGATTCCGGTCTTCAGCATAGCTCCCTTGGCCATTGCGGCAATCTCATTCCCATTCGATGGTGGCGGGCGGTTTGCTCGAGATGTCGTACACCACCCGGTTGACGCCGCGCACCTCGTTGATGATCCGGTTCGATATGGTGCCCAGCAGCTCGTAGGGCAGCTTCGACCAGTCGGCGGTCATGGCGTCGCGGGAATCCACCGAGCGCACCGCCACCACGTTCTCGTAGGTGCGCTCGTCGCCCATCACGCCCACGGTCTGGATCGGCAGCAGCACCGCAAACGACTGCCAGGTTTTGTAATAAAGGCCGCTTCGCTTCATTTCCTCGAGGACGATCACATCGGCCTGGCGGATGATGTTCAGGCGTTCGGCGGTAACCTCGCCCAGGATACGGATGGCGAGCCCGGGGCCGGGGAAGGGCTGGCGGTAGATAGCCTCGTGGGGCAGGCCGAGTTCGAGGCCCAGCTCCCGCACCTCGTCCTTGAAGAGCTCGCGGAGCGGCTCGAGGAGTTTGAGATCCATCTTCTCGGGCAGGCCACCGACGTTGTGGTGGCTCTTGATCACCGCCGACGGGCCCTTCAGAGACACGCTCTCGATGACGTCGGGGTAGAGGGTGCCCTGGGCCAGGAACTTGGCGTCGCCCACTTTCTTCGCTTCCTGTTCGAAAATGGTGATGAAGCCGTGGCCGATGCGCTTTCGCTTCAGCTCCGGGTCGGTGATGCCGGAGAGCTCCGAGAGAAAGAACTTGGCGGCGTCCACCGACACCACGTTCAGCTTGGTCTTTTCGCGGAAGAAGCGGAGCACGGCGTTGCTCTCGTTGGTGCGCAGCAGGCCGTTATCGACGAAAATACAGGTGAGCTGGTCACCGATGGCCCGGTGCACGATGGCCGCCACCACCGACGAGTCGACGCCGCCCGAGAGAGCGCAGATCACGTGCCCGCGGCCGACCTGCTGGCGGATCGCCGCCACCGTGCTCTCCACGAAGGAGTGCATGGTCCAGTTCGGTTCGCAGTCGCAGATGCCGAAGATGAAATTCCTGAGCACGTCGGTGCCGATCAGGGTGTGGGAGACCTCGGGGTGGAACTGCACGCCGACAAAGGGTTTTTCCGCATGGCGGATGGCGGCGTTGGGGGAGTGCTCGCTTTTCGCCGAAGCCACGAAGCCCACCGGCAACTCCTCGATCCGGTCGCCGTGGCTCATCCACACCTGGTAGCGGGCAGTGCCGGTCTCCATGGCGGCGAACAGGCCGCCGGTGTAGAGCACCTCGCAATCGGCCTTGCCGAACTCGCGTTTTTCCGCCTTCTGCACCCGGCCGCCCAACTGCTGGGTCATGAGCTGGGCGCCGTAGCAGATGCCCATCACCGGAATGCCGAGCTCGAAGATGCCGGGATCGGAAACCGGCGCGTCGGGATCGTAGACCGAACTCGGGCCGCCGGAGAGGATGATGCCATTGGGCGCCATCTTCCTGATCGCGGCGAGTTCCGTGTGGAAGGGGTGGATCTCGCAGTAGACCTTCTGTTCCCGGATGCGCCGGGCGATGAGCTGGGTGGTCTGGGAGCCGAAGTCGAGGATGAGGATTTTCTGGCTGTGGATGTCCATGTTTTTCCTTATTACAGAAGGCGCGCGGCGGCGGCCTCTGTTCTTTGCTGAAAAAATTACCCTTCCACCCGGTAGTTGGGGGCTTCGCGGGTGATGATCACGTCGTGCACGTGGCTTTCCTTGAGGCCGGCGGCGGTGATCCGCACGAAGGTGGCGTTCTGGCGCAGCTCCTCGATGGTACGGCTGCCGGTGTAGCCCATGCCGCTTCTGAGTCCGCCCACCATCTGGTAGATCATGTCGGAGAGCGGGCCGCGGAACGGCACCTTGCCCTCGATGCCCTCGGGCACCAGCTTCGACTGGCTCTCCACGCCTTCCTGGAAGTAACGGTCGGAGCTGCCCTTCTTCATGGCACCCAGCGAGCCCATGCCGCGGTAGCCCTTGTAGGCGCGGCCCTGGTAAAGGAAGGTCTCGCCCGGGGTCTCGGCGGCGCCGGCAAACAGCGAGCCGATCATCACCGCGTGGGCGCCGATACCGATGGCTTTCGTGATGTCGCCCGAGTACTTGATGCCGCCGTCGGCGATGATCGGGATACCGCGGCGCTGGCCGATTTCGGCGCAGTTGCGGATAGCGGTCATCTGGGGTACGCCGACGCCGGCCACGATGCGGGTGGTGCAGATGGAGCCGGGGCCCACCCCCACCTTGACGGCATTGGCGCCGGCGTCGATGAGTGCCGCGGCGCCCTCGGCGGTGGCCACGTTGCCGGCGATCACCGGCAACTCGGGAAAGGCATCCTTCAAGGCGCGCACCGTGTTCACCACGTTCTTCGAGTGACCGTGGGCCGAATCCACCACCACCACGTCGACCCCGTTGCGGACGAGAGCCTCGGCGTGACCCAGGAAATCGCCGGCCACCCCGAGGGCGGCGCCCACCAGCAGCCGCCCCTTGTCGTCCTTGGCGGCGTTGGGGTAACGTTTGACCTTCTCGATGTCCTTGATGGTGATCAGCCCCTTGAGGTTCTCGTCTTCGTCCACCACCAAAAGTTTCTCGATGCGGTGCTCGTGCAGCAGCGCCTTGGACTGTTCGAGGGTGATGCCGACCCGGGCGGTGACCAGGTTCTTGCTGGTCATCACGTCGCGGACCTTGAGGTTGGAGTCGGTGACGAAGCGCAGGTCGCGGTTGGTGACGATGCCGGCCAGCTTGCCGTTGTCGTGCAGCACCGGCACGCCGGAAATTTTATAATAGCCCATGAGCTGCTGGACCTCGGCCACCGACTGCTCCTCGCGAACGGTGACCGGGTCGATGATCATGCCGGACTCGCTCTTCTTGACCTTCTCCACCTCCCGGGCCTGCTCCTCGATCGTCATGTTCTTGTGGATGATGCCGATGCCGCCTTCCCGGGCCATGGTGATGGCGGTGCGGTATTCGGTCACCGTGTCCATGGCGGCGGAAACCAGGGGAATGTTGAGGGTGATGGTGTCGGTGAGCTTGGTCACCGTGCTCACTTCCGAGGGCACCACCTCGGAGGAGGCGGGCTGCAGCAGAAGGTCGTCGAAGGTATACCCCGGGGTGAATTCTTCCGGATGCATGAACGGATCTCCTAAGATGAAAAGGGTTCCAGAAAGTGACACGTCTGAATGGGGCCAGCGGCGGCGGCCTGTTTTCCGCCCGGCCCACAGGGGCCGCCCGGCATCACGAAAGGAAGGGAATTGCGCTTGCTTGTACCCACCAATCTATACAAGAATACCGGGTTAAATGCAAAAGAGTTTTAGCCGCCTGCCGGGGGATTACAGGGCGTTCTGGCAACGCTCCGCAAGGCCGTTGCCGGCATCGCGCCAGGCGGCCAGCAGAATGCCTTCCAGCAGGCCGCCGTCGCTCACCCGCAGGCTGTCGAGGCCAAGCTGCGCCAGGAGCTCGCGGTAGATCGAGAGGCCGGCGGGCAGGATCTCGCCGCGGCCCTGTTCGAGGCCGGGCAGGCAGTTGCGCGCTTTTCCGGAAAGAGCGGCCAGGCGTTGCCACAAGCGGTCGAGGGCGGCAACGGAGAGCAGGTGATCCTGCACCCGGGTCTCGTCGTAACGCTCGAGACCGAGATCAAGGGCGGCCGCCGCCGTGGCGGAACCGCCCGAGCCCACCAGCACCGCAGGCCGCAGCACGGGATCGGCCAAGAGTTTTTGGCAGACGGGCGCCAGCACCCGCCGCACCTCGCCGGCCAAGGCAGCGCCGGCCGGCGGAGAAATGACCCCACCCGTGCCAAAGGTTTCGGTGAGCCGCACCACCCCCAGGGGCAAACTCTCGATGGAAGGCTCGAAGCTCCCGGCCCCCATGCCGGCCACGATCAGTTCGGTGCTGCCGCCGCCGACGTCGGCCAGCAGCACCGGAGGGGCCGGCGCGCTTCCCATGGCGGCAAAGGCCCCCTCCATGCCGAGCATCGCCTCCCGCCGGCCGTCCACCACCTGTACCGAAATACCGAGTTCGGCGGCGGCCTCCAGGAACAGATCGCGGTTGGCGGCCAGGCGGAGCACCGCGGTGCCGCAAGCCATGAGGTGCGCCGGTTGCCACGTATCGAGCTCACGACGGAAGCTGGCCAGGGCCTCGCGGCCGGCCTGCAGGCGATCAGCGGCGATAACGCCGCCCGGAGCCAGGCCGCGGCCGAGCCGCACGGTGACCAGCCGCTTACAGAGAGGCAGGATATCGCCGCTGGGGTCGACCTCGGCGACCAACAGCCGGAAGGAGTTGGTACCGATATCAATGGCCGCGATCCGCATCCTGGCAACAGAAGAGTTGTCTGACAAAGAATGTTGGGGTAGTATCGTTTTGCTCCGGCAGGGCGACAGGCGCCGCCACGGCGGCAGGGGCTCGCCATAACCAACCAGAAAAAACAGATGTAAAACCGAAAAGACTATAAAAGATGCTTCTCGAGATAAACCCCGACAATCCCCAGCCGCGCCTGATCAGCCGCGTGGTCGACATGCTGCGCTCCGGCGCCGTCATCTGCTACCCCACGGACACCGGCTACGGGTTCGGCTGCGATCTTTACAGCCAGAAAGCGATCAAGCGCATCTTCCAACTGAAGCGCCGGGACAAGGACAAGCCTTTCAGTTTTCTCTGTTCGAACCTTAAAAACGTCAGCGACTACGCCTACGTCTCGAACAACGCCTACCGGCTCATGCGCAAGAACCTGCCCGGCCCCTACACCTTCATCCTGCCGGGCTCCAAGCTGGTGCCGAAGATCATGATCACCCGCCAGAAGACCGTGGGCATCAGGGTGCCGGAGAACGCAATCTGCATGGCACTGATCGAGGAACTGGGCAACCCCATCCTCAACACCAGCGCCGTGGTGGACCCCGACGAGCCGCCCCGGGCCGCCGGCTTCGAGTTCGAGGAACGGTTCGGCAAGCTGGTGGATCTGGTGATCGACGGCGGCCGCATCTACCCCGACCCTTCCACCATCATCTCCCTGGTGAGCGACGAGCCCGAGCTGTTGCGCCCCGGCAAGGGCGATCCGACGCCGTTTTTCGGATGAGCCTGCGGCCGGCAACGGCCGGCCGCAGGTCCCTCACCCGCGCCTTACTTGCCTTTCTTCTCTCCCTCGATAAGAGCGGTCTTCAGAGACTTGCTCATGGTGAAGTGCAGGGTCTTACGCGGCGGGATGTCCATGATCTTGCCGGTTTTCGGGTTCTTGGTCTGGCGGGCCTTGCGCTGGCGCACGGAAAAGGAGCCGAAGCCGCGGATCTCCACCCGGCGGCCTTCGGCCAGGGCCTCGGCCATGGTCTCCATGGTGATGTCCACCGCCTGCATAATGTCTTTTTTCAGGAAACCCGGCAGATTTTCGGTCATCGCATCGACAATATCGCGTTTCAGCATAGCATTCTTCTCTCTCATTCCTTGTCTCCGATAAAAAGCTCCCGGCCGGGCACAACCCCCGCCGCCCGGGAACCGGACGAACCACCGCCCCGCCACCGGCCTGAGGCCAGAGCCGGCGAGACGTTCACACTGCTGCGGGCAGCTGAGCCCGCTCCCCCCTTGCCGGAGAGGGCTCAGCCCCCCGCCCCCCCCTGCCACTCATAGGACAGCAGGGGAGCGCCGGCCGGCAGCAGGCTGCCGAGCCGCTCCAGATCGAGTCGGCCGGAAAGCAGCTCCAGCCAGGAAAAACCTTTTCGTTCAGGATAAACCAAACGGGGCCGGGCCGGATCGAGCCCGGCCAGTTCGGCAAGCCGCTGCACCGCCTCGGTGAAGTTGCCCAGCCGGTCGACGAGCCCCCGGTCCAGGGCCTGCTCGCCGGAAAAGATGCGGCCGTCGGCCAGCTTTCTCACCTCTTCCTCGGCAAGGCCGCGGCTTTCGGCCACGTCGCGCACGAACTGGCCATGCACCGAGTCGATGAGACCCTGCAGGAAGATCCGTTCCTCCTCGGTCATCGGCCGGTCCGAGGAGCCTATGTCTTTCAACTTGCCGCTCTTGATCACCTCGCTCCGGTAGCCGATCTTGTCGTAGAGCTCCTCGAGGTTGGCGAACTTGACGATCACCCCCATGCTGCCGGTGAGGGTGCCCGGATTGGCAAAGATCTCCCGGGCCCCGAGGGCGGCGTAGTAGCCGCCGGAGGCGCCGATGGAGGCCATGGAGGCGACTACCGGCTTTTGCCGGTCGGTGCGCCGCACCTCCTGGAAAATCTCCTGGGAAGCGCCCACGGCGCCGCCCGGCGAATCGATGCGCAGAAGCACCGCCTTGATCCCGTCGTCCTGCCGGAAACGGGTAAGATCGGCCAGGATTTCTTCGGGCTCGGCGATGAGCCCCTTCACCTCGACCACCCCGATGCCTGGCCCGGAGCGGAACAGCGCGTGCTGGCCGTCTCCCGGCCGGAACATCGAGACGGCGAGATACGCCAGCCCGGCCCAGAAAAGGCAAAACAGCCCGGCCGCGATGAAGAGCCCGAAAAGCACGGGATGTCTCTGGCGGAAACTCATGATTTCACATTACGGGGGAACTGGAAACCGAACCGCGGGACCGGTGTCGAAACCCCGGCCCCGCGGCCTTGTGCTGACAAAGGGCGGATAGCGGCCTAATCCTGGGCGGCCTTGTCCATCTCGCTCTTGATAAGATCGCCGATGGTGGACGGACCACTCTGGGCCTTCTTCTTGTACTCCTCGATGGCGGCCGGATCACTGCCTTCTTCGAGGGCCTTGATGGAGAGGCCGATCTTGCGGTCCTTGGCGGAGACGTTGATCACCATGACATCGAGGTCGTCGCCCACATTGTAGATGCCCACCGGGGTCTGAACCTTCTCTTTGGCGATCTCGGAGACGTGCACCAGACCCTCGACCCCTTCCTCGAGCTGCACGAAGACGCCAAAGTCGGTGACGTTGGTGATCTTGCCGCGAACCTTGGTGCCCGGCGGGTACTTGTCGAAGGCGGCCTGCCACGGATCGGGCTCGAGCTGTTTGATGCCGAGCGAGAAACGCTCGTTGTCGCGGTCGATCTTGAGAACCACGGCCTGGATGGTGTCACCCTTGGCGTACTTCTCGGAGGGATGCTTGATGCGCTCGGTCCAGGAGAGGTCGGAGACGTGGATAAGACCGTCGATGCCCTCCTCGATACCGATGAAGATACCAAAATCAGTGATATTCTTGATCTTGCCCTCGATGATCGAGCCCACCGGGTAGTGCTCGGCCACCACGTCCCAGGGATTGGGCTGCAGTTGCTTCATGCCGAGCGAGATGCGCTTGGTGTCGGGCTCGATATTGAGCACCATGACCTCCACCTGATCACCCACGGAGACGAGCTTGGAGGGATGGCGCGGCTTCTTGCTCCAGGTCATCTCGGAGATATGGATGAGGCCCTCGACCCCTTCCTCGATCTCCACGAACACGCCATAATCGGTGATCGACACAACCCGGCCGCTGGCCTTGGTGCCCACCGGGTAACGCTCGGTGACCGTGGCCCAGGGATCAGGCCGCAGCTGCTTGACGCCGAGGGAGACGCGGTCGGTGTCCTTGTCGTACTTGAGGATCTTGACTTCGATCTCGTCGCCCACCTTGTAGAGCTTGGAGGGATGGGAAACCCGGCCCCAGGAGAGGTCGGTGATGTGACAGAGGCCGTCCATGCCGCCGAGGTCGATGAACAGACCGTAGTCGGTGATGTTGGTGACGGTGCCGGTGATGGTCTGGCCCTCTTCGAGGCTCGAACGCATCTCGGCCTTCAGCTTGTTGCGCTCCTCCTCGAGGATGGCGCGGCGGGAGATCACCACGTTGTTGCGCTTGCGATTGTATTTGAGGATCTTGAAGGGGAAGGCCTGGCCGATGAGACCGTCGAGGTCCTTGACCGGCCGCAGGTCGATCTGGGAGTACGGCAGAAAGGCCGGAACGCCGATGTCGACGGACATGCCGCCCTTGACCCGGCTCTCGATGCGGCCGTCGATGGTGGAGTCCTCGGCCTGGATGCGGGCGATCTCTTCCCAGACCTTGATGCCGATGGCCTTCTCGCGCGAAAGCACAAGACCACCGCCTTCCTGACGACGCTCCACGAAGACCTCGAAGGTGTCGCCGACGTTCACTGGCACGGGCTCGCCTTCGTTGCGGAATTCCGAGAGCGCGATGAAGCTCTCCGCCTTGTCTCCGATGTCCATCAGCACCTGGTCGTCCATCAGGCCGACCACCGTGCCGACGATCACATCGCCGACCTTGCATACCGTGCTGTTCCCTTCCTGCTCGAAGAGTTCAGCAAAACTCATGGTCTCCATTTCGGCGCCGGCAGCGGCACCCTTCTGTTCCGTAGTCATGTCTGTTTTTTGCCCTTTTTGTGTGAGTTTCAGCCAATTACTGCTCGGGTTGAGTTTAGTCGGCCCTGTTTGCGGAAAACCGACGGAAAAGCGTGCCTCGGTCTGTCCAGATCCTGTTTGCCCCGAATTGCCCCTTCCGGGGAGACCTTTCGGAAGCGGGGAAAGGGGTCTTTATACCAGAAAACGAACGGCCGGACAACGGTTTTCCTCACCCCCGCCCCACAGATCCGCCACTTCTCGCGGGACCGGTTTCAGCGCGGAAATGCGGCGGCGATGCCGCCGTCGATGGGCAGGGTGGCGCCGGTGGTGGGGGTCTGGTTGCTGGCGAAGAAGACCACGGCGTTGCCCACATGATCGGCGGTGACCTCGGTTTTCAGGAGATTGCGCTGCCGGTAGTACTCCCGGAGGCCGGCCGGGTCGAGGTTGCGGCTGCGCATGCGCTCGACCCCCACCACGTCCCAGAGTCCGGAGGAGATCTCCTGGTCGTCGAAGATGGCGTCGGCGTTGATCATGTTGACCCGCACCCCGAGCGGTGCGAGCTCCAGGGCGGCGATCTTGGCGAGCTGGTGGGCGCCGGCCTTGGAGCTCGAATAGGCGCCAAAAGAGGCGCCGGGGGCAAAGACGTTCTTCGAGCAGTTGACGATGACGTGGCCGCCGGTGTTCTGCCGCCGGAATATGGGGATGGCCTGCTGGATGGTGTGAAAGACGCCCACCAGGTTGACGTCGAGCACCTGACGGAATTTCTCTTCGGCAAGATGCTCGAGATCCGCCACGTGGGCGATGCCGGCATTGGGCACCACGATATCAAGGCCGCCGCAGGCAAGGACGATCCCGGCCATTGCCGCGGCCACCGAGTCGCGGCTGGTGACGTCCATCACCAGGGGCGACACCCGGTCGGCGCCGTAAGCTGCGGCCAGCTTGGTGCACACCGCATCCAGCCGGGGGCGGTCGATGTCGGAGAGAAAAACCCGGGCGCCGGCGGCCAAAAGCCGCCGGCCGATGCCGGAGGCGATGGCACCGCCGCCGCCGGTGACCAGGGCCACCCGGCCGGCCAGCGGCAGGGGCGAGGACTTGCCCAGCTTTGCCTGCTCGAGGCTCCAGTATTCCATGTCGAAGATGCTGCCGGCGTCGAGTTCCCGGTAGGGGCCGAGCCCGTCGGCCGCCTGCAGCTTGGTGAGCACCGTGTGGTGGGCGATGTCGGCGCCGATGCGGGCCGCCTTGTGGTCGGCGCCGGCGCTGACGATGCCCAGGCCCCGCACCAGGATGATGCGGGGTTTCGCGTCGAGCCGGGTGCGCCGGACGCCCCGGCCCCGGCACTGCTCGTCGAAATATTTTCCGTACGCCGCTTCATAACCGGCAAAGGCCTGGCCCACCGCAACGCTTATCTCCTCCTCGGCCATGCCGGCAAAGTCGAAATACAGCGGGTAGTTCTTGGTGCGGATCACGTGGTCCGGGGTGAGTACGCCGGAGGTGAACAGGTGGCCGGCGTCCTGCCGGTCGAGGGCCGCCAGGATCTCTTGGTCCCGCCGCAGGTGAAGGTGAAAAAACCGCTCACCCCCTGACGGCTCCACATGGTGCATGTGGCCGCGCAGCAGGGGCAGTACCACGCTGGGCTCCGGGTGGGGCGCCTGCTGCCGCAAAGCGGCTGGGGCCGTTCCGCGGCGCTTTTCGGCAAGAAACTGTTCTGCCCGGGAAACGTAATCGATCATCCGCTCGTAGGCGGTGCGGGCATCGTCGCCAAAGGTGAAGATGCCGTGGTTACGGAGCACGATCCCCTCGAGCCGGGGATTTTTTTCGTACAGCTCCGCCACCGCCTTGGCCAGCGGAAAGCCCGGCATGATGAAGGGCAGGATGCCGATCTTCTCGCCCAGCGCAGCCCTCAGCAGAGCCTCGCAGCCATCCTGGTTGGTAAGGGCGACCACGGCGTCGGCGTGGGTGTGATCGATGAAGCGGTGCGGCAGGAAGGCATGAACCAGGGTCTCGATGGAAGGGTTGGGCGAGGTGCTGTCCAGCATGTGGGTGCGGAACTGGTTCACCATCTCCTCGTCGGAGAGGGAATCGAGCACCCGCAACCGCCGCAGGTAACCGAGGTCAAGGGCGGGAAACCCCCGCGGCTCGATGGTCTCGAGGTCCCAGCCGCTGCCCTTGATGAAGAGAACCTCGAGTTCATCGCCCAGCAGAGTGCGGACCGTGGACTTGGCCGAGGTGTTGCCGCCGCCGTGCAGCACCAGGTCGGCCTCCAGGCCGAGAAGACGCGAGGTGTAGACCCGCAGGGCCAGATCGGCGGGACAATCGGGATAGCGGCTGCAAAACGCATCGGCTTCGGTTTCGTTGTATCGGTTCTGCATGACTCTTTCTCGCGGTTTTGTCGTTTCAGGAGGAAGACTTTCAGGAAAAGAAAAGGAACGTGACATAGGCGGTGTAGGCCATCAGGAAGAACAGACCATGGGACCGGCTGATTCTCTTCTTAAAAAAGATGATGGCGGCCAGGGCCACGGAAAAGAACAGGGTCACCGGCAGGTCACGGCCCACCGTCGTCAGATCGAAGGCAAAGGGGCGAACCACGGCGGTGCAGCCGAACACCATAAGGATGTTGAAGAGGTTCGACCCCACGATATTGCCGAGCAGCAGGTCCGACTGCCTGCGGCGCACCGCGGCCAGGGACGAAGCGAGCTCCGGCAGCGAAGTACCCACAGCGGCCAGCGTAAGCCCAATGACCAGTTCGCTCACCCCGAAATGAAGCGCCACGTCCACCGCCCCGTCGATGAACAGGTCGGAGCCCAGGGCCAGGCCGCCGAGCCCGACAAAGACCATGACCAGGGCCCGGTTCAGGGAAGGCGGCTCGCCCTCATCCTCTTCGGGTTCGCCGCTCAGCCGGCCGGTGGCGGCGGCCTGCCGGTAGGAAAGAACCGTGTAGAGAACGAGCGCCGCGGCGAAAATGAGGCCCACCGGCCGACCGAAAAAGCCCCACCAGGCGATGGGGGCCAGGAGCGCCGTGGCTCCCAGCATCATCAGCAGTTCCAGACGAATGATCGCAAAGACGGCGTGCAGGGGGACCAGCAGGGTGGCGGCGCCCAGGATGAGGCCGATATTGGCGACATTGCTGCCGAGCACATTGCCAATCATGATGTCGGGGTGACCCTGCAGGGTGGCGGCGATGCTCACGAACAACTCCGGCATCGAGGTGCCGAAGGCAACGATGGTAAGCCCGATCAGCAGCGGCGACATGCGCCAGCGCCGGGCCAGCATCACGGCGCCGGAAACCAGGGCCTCGCCGCTTGCCGCGAGCAGCGTAAGACCGCCGGCCAGGGCAAGGAAAGCAAAGGTGAGGGAAGAGAAATTCGCAGTCATGACGAAGAGAGCTGCCGGGCAAGAGATTGCAGGGGCAATGCGGCGCCCGGGCCTGGCCGGTCAAGGCCGGCCACGGAGCCTTCGGGACGGAAACATTCCGGTCGGGGCACACTTACCATGGATTCCGGGGCAGGCCAATGGAAAAGAAAAGGCCGGCAGCCAGCGCCGCGCCCTGTTTGCCGTCAGCCGAGGATCTCGCCGCGGAACAGGTGGCCGTGCCGTTTCCAGGCCCGGTCCACCAGTTTGCGCAGGGCCGGCCGGATCTTGGCGGCCGGCACCAGCGGCGGGATGATGGGCAGGAGCTGCTCGATGGGTTTCTGGTACTCCACCGCCATGCCCCGGGCCAGGCAGTCGGCCATGCCGTGCTCGGGCACCACGCCGTTGCCGAGCGTGCATTCGGTGGTGTTCAGGTTCCGGATGAAGCTCATGATGTTGACAATGTCGTGCTTGTGGTGGAAGTGGCGGATGGTGTCGTTGATGAGGGCCGCGTCCTCGGCCAGCTCTCCCCACTGGGCCCGGTATTCGTTCACCGCCTCCACCAGAGTCTCGTAGCTGTCGAGCAGCAGGTTGGCGAAGCGGCCGGCCCGGGTCAGACCCCTGCGCCTGACCCCCTCGAAGACGTGGCTCCTCAGGGTGGGGCTTTCGGTGATGTAGGGGTCGAAGAAGATCTTCTCCTCGAGGCCGGCCGCAGCCAGGAAGGCCTGGATGAGCTCCTCGTCGCGCAGCAGGATGTAGATGCGGATCAGGCTGTAGCTCAACTTTCGTTCGAGCAGCAGAATCTGGCAGCGGACCCTTTCGTCCAGGGCCAGCTTGTCGTCCTCGATCAGCTTGCGGAAACCGAAATACCGGTCCGCTATCTCCTTCTTGACCTCGAAGGCCAGTATATCCTCGATGCCGGGCTGCATGGGCGTCCGCCGTTTCCCCTTGTCGGGGTCTGGGTTCCGTGGTAAGTCAACTGTTGCCGGGGCCCCGCAGTTCGGGAGGCGGGAGCGACCCCGGCTTGCCTTTTTCGACCACTGTACCACCTTGTTCCGCCGATTGCATCCGCTACCGGCACGGCCCCCAACCGATGGTTGCCGGGGCGGCAGCAATGGACGCCGCAGACGAAGAGCACATGGGTTCCGACTACAACAGCGACAATGCGGTGCAACGGGTGCGGGAAGCGGCCCGCATCGAGGAGGTGATCGGCGAGTGCGTCTCACTGAAAAGGGTGGGGCCGCGGCTCAAGGGTCTCTGCCCCTTCCACGGCGAAAAGACCCCCTCCTTCATGGTCAGCCCCGACCGCCAGACCTTCCACTGCTTCGGCTGCGGCGAGGGGGGCGACGTCTTCAGCTTCGTGATGAAGTACCACCGTCTGAGCTTTCCCGAGGCCCTGCAGGAGATGGCCCGCCGCTACCACGTGAGTCTGCCCGAGCGGCGCTATTCGCCGGCCGAGCAGGCGGCGGCCGAAAAACGCCAGGCCGTCTACGGCGCCAACGAGAAGGCCTGCGCCCTCTACCACGACTTCCTGCTGACCGATCCCCGCGCCGCCGAGGCCCGGCAGTATCTCGAAAAACGCGGCATCGGCCGGCAGGTGATCGAGGCATACCGCCTGGGCTTCGCCCCCGAGAGCTGGGATTTCCTGGTCCAGCATCTGGCCCGGCAGCGGGTAACGCCGGAGGCGGCGGCCGGAGCGGGGCTCATCGTGGCCAAAGAACGGGGCGGGCATTACGACCGCTTCCGCAGCCGGCTGCTGTGCCCGATAACCGACCTCACCGGCAAGGTGGTGGGCTTTTCCGGCCGGATAACCGGAGACGGCCAGCCCAAGTACCTCAACACCCCGGAATCACCGGTTTTCGACAAGAGCCGCTGCCTCTTCGGCCTCTTCCAGAACCGGCAGGCGATCCGCCAGGCCAGGCGCTGCCTGGTGGTGGAAGGCAACTTCGACCTGCTCTCCCTGGTCCAGCATGGGGTGGAGAACGTGGTGGCGCCCCTGGGCACGGCGCTCACCCTGTCGCATATCCGCACCCTGAAAGGCTACGCCGACGAAACCATCCTGCTCTTTGACGGCGACGCCGCCGGCCTCAAGGCGGCGCTCAGGGCCGTCCCCCTCTTCCTGGGCGAACAGGCCGAGGCCCGGGTGGCGATCCTGCCGGCTGAGCACGACCCGGACACCTTCATCCGCCAGCACGGCCGAAAGGGACTCGAGCGGCACCTCGAAAGAGCCATGCCACTGCCCGAATTCGTGCTGGCCCGGCTGGTGGCCGAGCACGGCCTGACCGTAACCGGCAAGGCCCGGATCCTGGAGGAAATGCGACCGGTGTTCGAAACCCTGGGCAGCGACACCCTGAAACGCTCGGTGCTCCTGGCCCAGCTTGCCGAAACCCTGCAGCTCGACGCCGAACAGGTGGCCCGGGGCTTCCGGGAGAGCAGCGGTGGTTCCCCGCGCCGGCCCCCGGCCACTTCCGAAAAAGCGCCGGCGGCCGGAGCCGACACCCTGCCCCGCCACCAACGGCAGATCCTCGAATTCCTGATCCTCGCCCCCGAGTACCTTCACCGCTTTCTCGAAGCCGGGGTGGAGGAGGTGCTCACCGCCCCCTTTGCCGGCGGCCTCCTCGAGCACATGCGGCAACTGGCCGAAGACGGGGCCGAAGACGGGCCGGAACGGCTGCTCGAGGAACTGACCGGCGAGGCCGAACGCCGCTTCGTGTCCGGGGTCCTGATGCAGGCCGCGGACCATATCGAGGGCGAGGGCGACGGCACCATGCTGGAGGCGGTGGCCGCCGAGCAACTGGCCTGGCTGCGCCGCTCCCTGCTGCTTCGGGAGCGGGAAGAGCTCACCCGGCAAATCGTCGAGGCCCAGGGGCAAAACGACGACGAGCTGCTTCTCGTGCTGCTGCGCCGCAAGATGGACTGCGACCGCGAGATCGACGGCGGAGGCTGTTCCTGATGGACTCCGGCGAAATCCTCGACTGGCTCACCCTCTCCTTCGTCCCGGGCCTTGGGCCCTCGGGGGGCCGGCGCCTGGTGGAGCATTTCGGTTCGCCGGGCCGGGCCCTGGCTGCTTCAGCGGCCGAACTGCAGCAGGTCGCCCGCGGCCGGCCCGGCTGGGCCAAAAATTTTGCCGCCCAACGCCGGCGGACAGAAGACAGGGCCGCGGCCGAGCTGACCGCCTGCGGGCGTGCCGGGGTCGCCATCCTGCCCCTTACGGATCCCGCCTATCCCGAACTCCTCAAGCACATCCCCGACCCGCCCCTGCTGCTCTTTGTCAAAGGCGTTGCCGCCGTGCTCAACGCTCCGGCGGTGGCCATCGTCGGTTCCCGGGCTTCGAGTTCCTACGGCCGGCGGGTAGCGGCCCAGTTCGGCACGGCACTCGCCGAGCACGGCCTGGTGGTAACCAGCGGCCTGGCCCTGGGCATCGACTCCGAGGCCCACGCCGGAGCGCTGGCCGCCGCCGGCGGCCGGACCGTGGCGGTGCTCGGTTGCGGCCTCGACCAGATCTACCCCCGGGAAAACTTGCAGTTCTTCCGCAAGATACCGGACAGCGGTGCGCTGGTCAGCGAATATCCCCTGGGTACCCGGCCGGAGAGCTTCCGTTTTCCGGCCCGCAACCGCATCATCAGCGGCCTCTCCCTGGGTGTGGTGGTGGTGGAGGCCACCCGCCGCAGCGGCTCCCTGATCACCGCCCGCCATGCCCTGGAGCAGGGGCGTGAGGTCTTTGCGGTGCCCGGCCAGGTGGATTCCATCAAGAGCGCCGGGGCCCACGGCCTGCTGCAGGAGGGCGCCAAGCTGGTGCAGAGCGTTGCCGACATTCTGGAAGAGCTGCCGCTGGCGGCCATCCAGACAGGCAACGAACCGGGCGGCCGGAAAGAAACCGCGCCGGACCATGCCCTGGGCTCTGAAGAGGCGACGCTTTTCGGCCTGCTCGAGGTCTATCCCCGGCACGTGGACGACCTCGTCCACCTCTCGGGGCTCTCAGCCCAGCGGGTGAGCGAGTTCCTGTTGCTCCTGGAACTCAAGGGCCTGGTGGAATCTCAGCCTGGCAACCTTTTCCGGCGGTTGTAGAAAAAAAGAAAAAACGTCAGCCGGGCAGGTGCCAGCGCACCCCGAGAATGTCGGCATGGGTGCCGCCTGGACGCGACTGGTAATAAACGGTGTAGAGGGAGCCGTCGGCAAGTTCGACGGTGGCGGGATAGCCGAGGTCCGGCAACTGATAGTAGATGGTGTGGTCCGCCGGCTTCTCGTCGAGGCCGACGGCGCAGGATTTTTGCCATTTCTCGTAATCCACCGTGGCCAGTTCGAGTTCGGCCTGCCAGCTCCGTCCCAGATCGCCACTCACCGCCGCTCGCTGGCCGTATGGCGGCCGCCGGTGGCCATAGGTGGCGACGAGCCTGCCCGAAGAATGCAGGCAAAGGTGGGGCGGCAGCCCCCAGATGGCGGTTGCCGCGGGCTGGCTCCAGGTGCGGCCGGAATCGCTGCTTTCGGTCTGGTAGAGAAGCCGGTCCTCCTCGCGGCGGGCGTTGGCCCGCAGCAGGCCGAGCAGGCGGCCGTCCGGCAGTTCGATGAGATGGGGCTCGTGGAAGCGTACGTGGTCGTAGAGGTCAATAGGGCAGACAACTGCTTGCAGCCGCCAGGTGAGGCCATCGTCCTCCGAGCTGGAAAAACCGATGACGTCCCGGCCGTCGATGCGGCCATTGCCCAGGTAGAGCAACCGGCCGCCGCTGCCCCGCACCGGCCCGTGGGGGCTGGAAACCGGGGTACGGATGAGCTCGCCCCAGAAGTGGCCCCGGTCAGTGGAACGGCGCACGAAGGCACCGAGGGCGGCGGCGCAGATTTCCGGGGTAAGCCGGTCGATGAAGGGCTGCCACTCTTCCACCGCCCGCTCGCCGTAATGGCGGCGCGCCTCCTGCTGCCAGTCGGCGAACATCCGGGAAGTAAAAAAGGAAACAAGCCAGGTACCGGCCGCAGTCTGCACAATGCCGGCGTCGCGGTCATCGAGGGGCGTGTCGGTGATCACCCTCGGCTCCGACCAGGTGGTGCCCTGGTCGAAACTCTCGACCAGCAGAGTCTTACCGTAGGGATCGACGTGGTATTTGCGGTCGCCGGAGAAGACCGCCACCAGGCGGCCGTCCTCCATGCGGGCAAGGCTTGGCCAGGCCGCGAACAGGTTGTCGCGCCGGTAGAGGACCGCCGTGGAGGAAACCAGGGCGGCCGACCGCTCCATGGCGCTCATTCGCCGAAAAACGGTGAATTCCAGGGATCGTCGGTTACGCCTTCCTTCTGCAGGGCAGGGGAACGGGTGTATTTTTCGATGAAGAGATGCAGATCGCCCTGCTGCTGCGCGGAGAGATCCCCGAAACGCACCGAACACTTGCGCATGAGGGAAAAGGAAAGGGCAGGCTCGTCGCTGAACAGGTCGTCGCGCAACACGGTCACCGGCATCTGCTCGAGAAAGAAATTTTCCGAGGTAAGGACGATGGTGAGCAGCGAGCTCTTTTTAGGCGTTTCGGAGCTGGCGATATAACGAAAGGCAAGGCCGCCTTCGCTGATGTCATGGATCAGGCCGACCAGGTGGTAATCGTCGTCGTTGAGCGCGGCGACGGAACCGTCCAGGGGATTGCGGCGTTTGAAGCGGCGGCGTTCGGTCAGCGCGGATTTCTCCTCCATTATGCCTCCTGACAGCAAAGCGGCGCCCCGTCCGGCACCTGGCCGGAAGGCTTTTTCGTGTGGAAAAAACCGGCGACGCGTACTTTTTGATGGCGATGAAAACAGTAACGACCTCTCTCAAGGAAAACAAGCTAACGCCCTTGCCGGCAAAGGTCAACAACAATTCCTGATAATTGCATGCAACGCCCCAACCAGTCGATTCCACGCCAGATATTACCCGTAGAGGTAACGGGCAGCGCAGGCCCCTTCGCTGGACACCATGCAGGGTCCCACCGGCCGGGCCGGGGTGCAGGCGGCGCCGAACAGGCGGCAGTCCGTCGGTTGCCTGACCGAGCGCAGCACGGCACCGCAGAGGCAGCCGGCCGGCTCGACGCTTTTTCCCAATCCGAGCCCAAAACGCAAGCCGGCGTCGTAGGCGGCCCACTCCCCCCGCAGCTCGAGGCCACTGCCTTCGATGCTTCCCAGCCCCCGCCATTCGGCGCCACAGGGAGCAAACACCTCGGCCAGCAGTTCCATGGCCCTTCGGTTGCCCTCCTCCGAAACCGCACGCCGGTAGGCGATCTCCACCTCGGCACGGTTCTCCTTGACCTGCAGGGCGAGCATGGCCACCCCCTCCAGGATATCCAGCGGCTCGAAGCCGGCGATAACGCAGGGGATACGGTATTTTTCCACCAGCGGCCGGTAGGCGGCGGCGCCGATCAGCACCGACACGTGGCCCGGGCAAAGCAGGCCGTCGATGGAGATCTCGGGGTCGGAGGCCAGCAATTCCAGGGCCGGCGGCATGATCTTGTGGGCCGAGAGCACGGAAAAATTCCCGATCTGCTGCCGGTGGGCCATGGCCAGGGCGGCGGCCACCGTGGGGGCGGTGGTCTCGAAGCCGACTCCGGCAAAGACCACCTGGCGGCCGGGGTTGTCCCTGGCCAGGGCGAGGGCATCGAGGGTGGAGTAGACCGGCCGCACGTCGGCGCCACCACTCCGGGCCTCCTGCAGGGAGCCACGGCTGCCAGGTACCCGCAGGAGATCGCCAAAGGTGGCGAGGATCACACCGTCGAGTTCGGCGGCCTTGACGAAACGGTCAATCTCGGCACCGGCGGTGACGCAGACAGGACATCCCGGCCCCGAGGTCAAGGCGATGGTCTCGGGTAACAAACTCCGGAGGCCATGCCGGCTGATGGCCACGGTATGGGTGCCGCAAACCTCCATGAAGCGCACCGGTGGCAGCTCGAGGGTGGCCAGGAAATCCACCAGGCGGCCGACCCGCTCGGCGTCGCGATAGGCGTGAAGCCATTCCATGCTGTTCTCCTTTTCCGGTAATCCTTCTTGTCGAGCCTTATGCCCCATGCCGCCGGGACTGGCGGATCGCCCGCCCGGCCATGATTTGCCCGAAGGCGAGGCCGCCGTCGTTGGCGGGCAGCAACCGGTGGCAAAAGACCTCAAAGCCCGCATCCTGCAGGCGATTGCGCAACAGACCGAGCACGGTGAGGTTCTGAAAGACGCCACCCGAGAGCACCACCCGGCGGTTGCCGCGCAGGCTGCCAAGCCGAACACAGGCCCCGGCAAAAAGGGCGGCCACGGTTTCGTGGAAGCGGGTCGCCATCCGGCTGACATCCCCGCCGGCGGCCAGCTCCGTCGCCAGCGCCCGGATGGCCGGCCCCGCATCGAGCAGCCAGGGGGCTCCCCGGCGCTCGGCAATAGCGAAGGGATAGGGTTCCAGGCGCTTTGTTACGCAGCAGTGCTCGAGAAGGGCCGGCGCCCGGCCCTCGTAGGAATTCTCATAACAGAGCCCGGCCAGGGCGGCCACCGCGTCGAAGAGCCGGCCGCAACTCGAAGTGAGGGGGGAATTGAAGCCGCTCTCGATCATCCCCTGCACAAGCGGCAACTCCCGGGCAAAAAGCCCCAACAGCGGCAGGGAAAGGCCCGGCAAGGCACCACCCCAGGCGGCCAGCAGGTGGCTTGCCGCCATCCGCCAGGGCTGGCGGGCCGCAACATCACCCCCGGGCATGGCCACCGGCACCAGATGGGCAAGGCGCTCGTATCTTTCGTAGGAACTGAGCAGGATCTCACCGCCCCACACCGTGTTGTCATCGCCCCAGCCGCTGCCGTCCAGGGTGACGGCCAGCACTTCGCCGTCGAGGCCGTGCTCCGCCATGCAGGAAGCGGCATGGGCATGGTGGTGCTGGACGGCGACCCGAGCCGCGCCTTTCCGGCGACCGGCAAGCATGGCGCCGGGGTCGTCGGGGTGCAGGTCGTGGACCACAAGATCGGGCCGCAGTTGGAAGAGGCGCTCGAAATGAGCCACCGCTTCCTCCTGGTGGAGCCGGGCCGACGCCGTGTCCAGGTCGCCTATATGGTGGCTCACGAACCCCTCGCGGCCGCGGCTCAGACAAACCGTGTTCTTCAACCGCGCTCCCAGAGCCAGGGTCGTTCCGCAATCCCGGGGCAGGCAGATGGCCTCCGGCGCATAGGAGCGCGAGCGCCGCAGAAACTGGAAGCCGCCGCCGGCTTGGGGCCGCAGCACCGAATCGTCGCAGCGCACCTCGATGGCCCGGTCATGGGTCAGAAAAACATCGGCCACTTCGGCCAACCGCGCCAGGGCCTCCCCGGTCTCCCGCACGATGGGTTCGCCGGAAAGGTTGCCCGAGGTCATGACCAGGGCGTTTATGCCAGGCTCGGCAAAGAGCAGGTGATGAAGCGGCGTGTAGGGCAGAAAGAGACCGACCAGCGGGGTTTCCGGCGCCACCTCCGGGGCCAGCCCGCAGCCGGCCCGTTTTTCGAGAAGCACGATGGGCTTGCGGCGGCAGAGCAAAAGTTCCTCGACCTCCGCCGGCACCTGGGCGAAGCGGCGGGCCGCCTCCAGATCCCCCACCATCACCGCCAGCGGTTTGTCCGGCCGCCTCTTGCGGCGCCGCAGGAGAGACACCGCCTCGCTGCTGGTGGCGAGAGCGGCCAGGTGGAACCCCCCCACCCCCTTGATTGCGACGACCCGCCCGGCCCGCAGGTGAGCCGCCGCCTGGGCAATGGGCTCGGCAGCATCCTGCAGCGGCCGCCCTTGCCCGTCGAGCAGCGCCAGGCGAGGCCCGCAGGCCGGGCAGCAGATGGCCTGGGCATGAAACCGGCGGTCCAGCGGGTCCTCGTATTCCCGCCGGCACTCGGCGCAGAGAGAAAAGATCCGCATGGCGGTGTGCCCGCGGTCGTAGGGAATTTTTTCCTGCAGGGTATAGCGGGGTCCGCAGTCGGTGCAGTTGATGAAGGGGTAGCGATGGCGCCGGTTAGCCGGCGAAAAAAGCTCCTCCCGGCAATTCGGGCAGAGATCGGTGTCCGGCGTCACCGGCGCCGACACCGGGCCGCCCGAGCTGCTTGGCGCAATGCGAAAATCCGCGGGGATTGCGGCGCCCGCCGGCAGCTCCTCGACAACAAGCGCGTCGAGCCGGGCTAGCGGCGGAAGCCCGGCGGTGATCTCCTGGGGCAGGCGAGCCAGCACCCGTGCCGGCCCGAAGACCTCGATGCAGACGCCATCGCCGGTATTTTCCACCCGCCCTGTGAGCTTATGGGCCGTGGCCAGGCGGTAGACCAGAGGGCGGAAACCCACGCCCTGCACCAGACCCCGGGCGGTAATCCGCAGAGCGGCCAGGCTCATCGTTCCCGGGCCATGCGCCGGGCGAGCCAGGCGTCGAACTGGTCGAGCCCCTGGCCGCTGTAGGTGGAGAGCTCGATGATTTCGAGCCGCGGGTTGGCCCGGCGGGCCGCAGCCCTGACCTTTTCGAGATCGAAGCGCAGGTGGGGCAGCAGGTCCACCTTGCTCAACAGCAGCAGTTCCGATTCCCGGAACATGAGGGGATACTTGGCCGGCTTGTCCTCGCCCTCGGTGACGCTCAGCATCATGACCTTGCAGTTTTCGCCGATGTCGAATTCCGCCGGGCACACCAGGTTGCCGACGTTCTCCACCACCAGCAAGTCGAGGGCCTCCAGGTCGAAGGCTGCCAACCCGTTGCGCACCATGTTGGCGTCCAGGTGGCAGGCCCCTTCGGTTTCGATCTGCACCGCCTGCAGGCCGGCCGCCGCCACCCGCTCGGCATCCAGGGCCGTCTGGATGTCGCCCTCCAGCACACCGATTGCCATGCGCCCCCGGTTTCTGCGGCCGATCTCCTCGAGAAGCGCGGTCTTGCCGGCGCCGGGGGAGCTCATGAGGTTGAGGACAAAACAGCCGCTCTTCCTGAAAAGAGACCGGTTTTCGGCGGCAAGCCGGGCATTGGCATCGAGAATGTTTCGGACAATTTCCACCCGCACGGTTTTCTCCTTTTCATCGGCGGCCTCAGCCGTTCCGTTTGGTGCCGGAAGCATTGAAACTGCCGGCGATCATCTTGATGAAGCTGCCCTTGTCGATACCAACGGGCTTGCCGCAGGGGCAACAGAGTTTACCCGATCCTTCCAATCCGGCGAATACCCGGGTAATCCGCGCCTTGTGGCAGCGCAGCACCTCGCCGGGCCCGATCTTGTCGTAGCGGAAGAGCTTGGCCTGTAAGCGGTCACAGGGCACAGCACCCTGCGACCGCTTATTTCGAGGTTGATTGGTTTTCGGAGGTTAGCTCCATGATCAGTTATCTTGGCCTTGCAGGCGGCGCAACGGATGAGAAGCACGTTTTCCTGCCAGAGCGCCTCACCGGGCGCCTTCCGCCTCCTGCTTGTTCTCTTCTGTTTTTTCCGGCGGCTGGGTCTTCTCCTCCCGCTCCGGCACCAGACCCGCCATGTAGCGCGCTCCC
>JBFHWX010000030.1:0-25337 GCA_041599275.1 Desulfobulbales bacterium
CACCGGCGCCAGATCGACCACGAAAGGCAGCTCGGCTTCGCAGAGAAACAGGCCGAGGCCCACCCCGGTCCGGTCGCGGCGGGGCCGGCAAAGCACGGCCTGCTGGCCGGCCCCGTCGTGGACCAGCAGATAAACGGCTTCGCTGTCGCCGCAGAGCGCCAGGGCTTCCCAGCCCTCCGGCAACCGCTGCACCGATTCCAGTTGCAACTCCCGGGGATTGAGCCGGGCCGGCTCGAAGCGCGTCTCCTGGGAGCGGTAGGGCACGGCCAGGGGCTCGCCGGCGCAACGCAGCAGGTGGCGGGCGGTGACCAGCCAGATCCGGTTGTCACCATCCACCCAGGCCCGGCGGGGCGGGTCCAGGGGCGTGCCGTGCAGGTCGGCGGACAGATCGCAGTCGGCCTGCCAGCGCCGGGCCAGGTGAAAGAGCAGCAGGCCGTGCCGGCCGGAGCCGTCGGTGTACGGCAGGGCGAGGCGGTCGCTGCCGCCCAGGGACAAGTCGGTGAAAACACCGGCCGGCGCCTTCACCTCGGCGAGCTCGCCGTCCTGCAGGGTGAGAAATCCCCGGCCGCTGTTACCCTCCACCCGGCTGCGGTCACTGCTCAAACGCCCCACCTGGCCGAAACGGTCAAGGGCCAGGGGCCGGCTCGCCTGCCAGGCGGCCAGAGCTGCGACCGGGTCGCTGGCGGGCAGGCGCAGATCCTGGTCCGGGGCCAGGGTCAGGCCCTGCTGGGCCTGGTTCCACTGCAGGCGGCGGGAGCCCTGCTCGAACTCCTCGGCGCTGCGCAGCAGAAAATACGGGGTGTTGTTGACATCCATCGGCTGTCCTCAGCACACGTCCGGCAGAACGGGGACCGGCACGCCCCGGCCGGCGGTGGTGGGCTGCCCTTCCAGGGCGCCGAGTTCCTCGGGCGGCTGCGGCGTGGTGGTGCCGCTTTCCACCCGCAGACCGACGAGCTCGGGCAACTGGTAGGCTTTCAAGGCAAAGGGGGTGGAGGCCGGCAGCCGCCGCCAGCCCTTTTTTCCCTTGGCGAACAGATCGAGCCCGTTCACCGCCAGCACCCCGTCCACCCGGGCCACTTGGGTGATCAGTTCGTTTTCCCGCACCTCGCGGCCCATGGCCCAGCCGTCGCCGCCGGCACCGCCCGGCGCCAGCGGCCACAGATAGTCCACCAGGGCCTGGCGTACGGCCAGCACGGTCTGCTGCTCGGTTTCCGGCTCCCGCACCTGGAGCGTGACGCTCACCGCCAGCGGCACGAAGCCGGGACTCAGGACGTAGAGCTCGGTACCGACCAGCACCCGATTCAGCAGATAACCGAAGACGTCCTTCAGCAGGCCCTGGGTTGGTTTCGGCGTGTTGCCGAGGGCAGGCACCGCCGGCGGCAGCACGAAGATGCTGACCACCCCGGGCACGTTGTCCCGGGCCGCTTCGATGCGGGCGCCGGGCAGGAAGCCCACCTTCACCTCGGCCCGGGCCACCGGGGCCACCGGATTGGCTTCGGTGATCCGCCGGAAATCCTCCCTGGTCACCGCCCGGTTGCGGTGGGTGAGAAACTGCGGGATACGCCGCTCCGCCTGCTCGACGGTTTCGGCGTCCAGGCCGCCGGTGAGCGGCCATTCATGGCGCAGCTTGTGGCGGGGAGAACCGCCGGCGATCTCCTTGATGGTGCCCGCGGCCAGGTTGGTGTGGCCACCGCCGCCGAACAGATAGGCGGCTGCCCGGATGCGGGCACCCTGGGGCGGCCGGCGGCCGGCGGCAACGCCGTCGCCGAAGGCAACCTGGCCACTCTGGGGGTCGAGCTGGTAGACCCGGGCCTCGGCCGGCTGGCCGGCCAAAAACTCGACCCGCTGCCAGCGCACCCAGGCGCCGTTCTCCTCGACCTCGAGCAGAAGAGAGCCAGCATCGATCTGGCGGTCCGGCAGGGTGATCATCTGATCCGGCTGGCCGCTGCCCATGCCGACGATGAGATCCTGTTTGAGCCCCCTGGCCACCACCTCGACGCCGTTGACTCCCAGGTACCCCAGTTGCAGATCGGGATGCTCCGGCGCCCGCAGCCGCAGCCAGAAGGCCACCCGGGCCGCGTCCACCCGGTCGGCCAGTTCCGGCGGCTGGTCGCCGAAACCGCTGAACATGGGATCGGCGACGGCGAAACTCTTGAACAGTGCGGCGTTGCGGGGCAGACGCAGGCGCACCACGCCGGCCCGCCGGCCACCGCCGGAGCCGTCGGCAAGGACCTCGAGGGGCAGGTAGATCGCCTCCCCCTGCTCGCCGGAGGAGGCCAGCTCCCAGACCAGCCGGCGCGGGGCCAGTTCGTTGACCGCTTCGCCCTCCCGCTGGTCGGCCGGGGCGATGGCGATGTTGAGGGTGATGCCGGCCAGGTGTTTGCGCACCCCGGCAAGCTGGCGGCTCAACTGCCGGGGCACGATGCAGGCCAGGTAGAAGGCCCGGTCGATGCTTCTTTCCAGGGAGAGGAGCTCCCGGCCCGGCTCGAAGCGCCGGGGTTGGAAAGCCACCGGGGTCTCGCCCCGCTTGAGGCCGAACTGTTCCTGAAGATCCTGGGGGGTGAGCCCCAGGGCATGGAGTTCGGCAGGCTCCATCTTCTGTTTGACCACCACCTGCAGTTCGAGGCAGGTGGGCTGCAGGTCGCCCACCACCGAAAGGCTCAGGTGGCCGGCCCGCAACTGGCTGCCGTCGCCGAGCAGCGGCGGCGGCAGCACAGAGGTGGGGGTGGCGTCCACGCAGACCACGCCGCGGCCGGCCCGGGCCGGCCGCACCGGAATCTGCAGGAGATTCAGGAAAACCCGGCGAAGCCGCTCCGGCACCAGGTTGGCCCGGTAGAGGATGGTCTCGGTGAGCCAGGCGAACAGATCGATGAAGCTGTGCACCGGATCCCCCGGCGCGATCTGGGTCAGTTCCGGCAGATGGTTGGCGAGCCGGGCCCTGGCCTCGGCCACCAGATCCTCGAAGCGGCGGTCGTCTAGATTGGGTACCGGTAGTGGCATTTGGTTGATTCCTCGTTGGCCGCCGTTCAGACAGACGGCCCCAGGTTGAACGTAAAGCCCAGCTCCGCCGGGATGCGGGCGAACCGCAGGCGGTAGCGGATGGTGATGTGGACCTCGGCGACGCTGGCCGGGCTCGGCCCCACCACCACTTCTTCCACCACCACCCGCGGCTCCCACTGCTGCAGGGATTTTCGGACCACCCCGGCGATCAGGTTGCGGGTCGTCTCGTTGTTGGGCTGGTGCACAAAGTTGAGCAGGCCGGCGCCGAACTCCGGCCGCTGCAGGCGCTCGCCGGGCCGGGTCAGGAGGACGTTGAGCATCGACTCGCGGATGCTGGCGTCGTCCACCGCCCAGGACCAGCGGCCGTCGCTGCCCACCGGGCCCAGGGGCCAGCTCTGGATGTTCGGTACCGGCGTGCGCATGTTTCTCAACCTCTCTTCATTTTCGGAAAAGGCAGGCAGATCCGCACCCAGGGCATCCAGAAGAACACGATGTTCAGAAGCGAGATCATGATCATCAGCAGGATCATGGCCACCAGGGTGATGACCGGCAGGCTGAAGGAGCAGATCCACTGGATCCCCGTGCCCGCGGCCGGCTCACCCTCGGGCAGGGCATCGGGCCCGGCCCCCTTGTTGAGCTTCAGGCTGCTCAACAGGTTGAAGGTGTCCGCCGGGGTGAGCATGGCGGCCCCCCTTGCCAGGCCGCGCTTGAGGTCGGCCAGGGAGGGCATCTGGATAAGCGCCGGCCGGCTCGCCTCGGGGTCGAAGGGAGCCGCCACCCGGAACGAAATGCTGCGGCCCTCGGCCCCGGCCCACTGGATCTGCTCCCGGCCCTGCTGGTTGCGGAACCGCACGAAGGGCACGAGCTGGTAGAGGTCGTCGGCGCCCTGGCCGAACTTGGGCAGGGGGATTTCCTTCACCCGGGCCAGGGTCTGGTCCCGCAGCCGCTGGCCGAGCAGGGCGCGGAGCTCCTGGGCCTCGGCTTCGAGCAGAAGCAGGCAATGGGGTAGCGAGCCGCTGCCGGAGCCGGCGGGCAGCGGTTCGAGCCGGGCCAGGCGATCGAGCCCACCGGCCGCATCCGCCGCCTTTTCCTGCAGAATCAGCCAGCGCACCAGCGGGTTGTCGCCGCCCCGGGCGAAACAGCTCTGCAGGTAAGCGAACACATTCTGGCGGCGCCAGGGCGCCAGCTGTTTCCGCGCCTCCTCTTGCCAGGCTCCCGAGCCCGGGATTGTTGCCAGCCCGGCGGCGTCGTAGAACCAGAGCCCGGCGCAGTACCTGGCGAGCGGTTCGTTTCCCGCCACCCCCACCTCCCCCAGGTGATAGCGCTGCACCAGCAGGCGCAGAAGCTCGAACATCGGCTTGGAGGGCCGGCCCCGGTCCACCGGCAGAGAGTGTTCCGGCCGCCAGGCACGGTCGAGGGGCTTGCGAAAACCAAAGGGCCAGGGCAACCCCTCGGCGGCGGCGGCGAGCACCTCTTCGGCTGAGGCCGGGTCGAGGGCAGCGGCCGGATCCCGCTCGTAGTAGAAGCCGCCCAGGGGCACATAGCCGTAGAGCAGGGTGTGGCGGCGGCCGTGGTTGTCGGTGGCCGGCAGCACGTGGAGCGGGTGGGTCTCCTCGCCGGAATAGGCGGGCTCGTTGCCCTCGGGGTGCAGCACGCCGCTGGCGCACAGCCGGCGGTGCAGGTTGGGGTCGCGGACTTCGCCCGGCGCCTGCTGCCAGCCCAGGGCCTCGCCGTCTTCCAGCATCCAGGCCTGCTGCCCGCCGCCTGCCAGCCGGCGGATCACGAAGCCCGCCGAGGTGATCCGGCGCGGGTCGAGGGCCGGCTCCAGCAGGCCGTGGTCGCAGACCGCTTCGCAGCACACCAGGTGAAAGGTCCGGTGCAGGGGCAGGCGCAGGACCGGCTGGACGCCGTGCCGGCTGTGGCGCTCGTCGTCCTGCCAGGAGCTGAACTGGACCTGGTCGAAGCGGCGGCCCTCGACGTCCTGCCGGAAGCGGTTGACGAAATCCGCATCGAGGTAGCGGTGCAGGCCGCAGGTGCCTGCCTTCTTGCCCCCGGCCAGGTAGAAAGGTGGCCGGATGCGGGTGGTATGCTGGGTGCGGGGCGCGTTCATACGACTTTTCTCCTACCAGATATTGCCGGCGCCGGGGGAATAGGAGGTGCCCACCACCGAAGTGGCGATCACCGTGTCCGCCTGCACCACCCCGGAAAAGCACGACATGCTGGCGTTCACCGTCACGGTCGGGGCGTTCACGGTCACCGACGAGGCGTCGACGCTCACCGTGCCGCTGGTGCGCAGCGCAATGCCGGCCGGCGACAGAGTGACGCTCTGCTCGCCGCGCTCGACCACGATCTCGCCACCGCTCCCCTCGCTGACCGTGACCCGGTAGCCGCTGCGGGTGCGGATGGTCACCTGCGGCTCGCCGGAGTCGTCGAAATGAAGCACCGTGCCCTGGGGGGTGCGCACCACGTAGTGTTCTTCCTGGGGCTCGGCCTCTTCCGGCCGGCTGTTGCCGCCCGACCACAGACTGCCCAGTACCAGGGGCAGCTCCGGGTTGACGAAGGCGAGCACGACGATCTCCTCGAGCCGCGGGATGAAGCTCGCGCCATAGCCGTTGCCCGCCGACGGCGCCACCACCGAGGCCCAGACCTCCATGGGGGTAGAGATCAGGCGCACCCGCAAGCGGCCGCGGTTTTCCGGATCGGCGTTGTCGACCACCCGCCCCAATTGCAGGCTGTGCAGGTTGCCGGGCAGGTGGGCGTTCATGGCTGCCATCCCCCTCTGTTCACCCTCAGGTGCGTTTCGTACCCCGACTGGTTGTCGAACCGGTGCACACAGTGGACGATCTGGTAGCGGCCCTGCAGCCGGGGTGACACCCCGGAGAGCTCGATTTCCCGACCGCTGGCGAGACCGGCCTCGCCCCGGCAGACGATGTCGCCCTGGATGAAGCGCCGGCCCTGGCGGCGGAAATGGCCACTGGCGTAGGCCTCGGCCTCGGCCGAGCTGCGGGGAAAGGGCTGGGGCACGATCTCGGCGCTCTGCCAGCCCAGATCCCCGAGGGTCGCCGCCGCCCCGGTGCCGGCCGGCGCCGGGGTCATGGCGCTGGCGGTGAAATCGGCTTCGGCGTCGTCTGCCAGGTTGTAGCCGCTCACCGTCGAGGACTCGGGTTGGTGGTTGAGATCGGCCAGCAGCCGCACCTTCAGGGCGCTGTCCTGGGTGCTGAGCCGCACCGGCTCGGGATCGGGCTCTTCCGGCCGGGCCCGCAGGGTGTCGCCCACCAGCCGCAGGCCGATGTCGAAGCGGCCGGCGATCCGCAGCAGAAAGGCCAGGTCGCTCTCGTTGAGCTGGTTCCAGTTGACGGCCAGGCCGGAGAAGCCGACATCGGCCTGCAGGCCGGCCTCCCCCGCGATCCGCCGCACCAGATCGTCGGCGCTCTGCTCCTCGAAACTGCGGCAGTTCCGGCTGCGGGCCAGCCGGTGGAGGCGGTCCTGGACCAGCAGCACGAGGGTCGGGGCCCCTTCGCCGTAACGTTCCTCGAGGCCGGTGATTTCGCCCCGGAAGAGCCGGGCCGGGTTCTCATCGCCCATGAGGATCTCGAGCTCCGCCCCCAGACCGATGTCCTGCAGGGTGAAATCCGGCTGCCGGCCACCTTCCCCCACTCCCCAGTTGGTGAGCCGCAGTTCGCCATGGGCGGCGCCCAGCAGCGGCAGGTTGACCGCCATGCCGAGCAGGGCCTCCGCCATGTCGGCGCGGGTCTCGCCATTGACGCGAAACGATGGCCTGGCGCTGACGAATGCGGGGTCAGTCATGAAACGGTTCTCCAGTGAGAGAGATCTGCTACCGGCATGTGCATGTCATGCTCCGTTTTCAATCGATCCTGAGCCGCGCCCGGCGCTCCTCGACAAGGGCCAGGACCTCGGCCAGCTCCTGCTCGGCCGGGGTCAGGGGAGCCGGCGGCGCCGGCGCGTCGGCTTCCGTACCGCGGCCGGACGCGTCACTCACCTCGGCAATCACTTCGTCTATCAGTACGGGCATTTTTTCTCTTCAGAGCCTCTTGCGACGAGTAAGGTTAGGGAAGCGGCGGCATGCGGTCAGTCGAAGCCGACCCCGGCATCGCCGGAATCTTTCAGCAGGGCGGCGACCGAAACCCCGGCCCGCGCCCTGGTCTCGCTTCCGGTGCGGAGCTCGGTTGCCGGGCCGGAAGCAGAGCGGCCCGCTTCCGCTGCCCCGGCACCGCCGGCAGCAGCGGAAGAAGAGAAGGAGCCGGCCCGCAGTTGCAGGCTGCCCTGCTGCAGGCTCGAAGCCTTCAGGCCAAGGTTTGGATTCGGGCTGAAGGCGCCGGGGATGCCGGTGCCCAAGCTCGCCGAGTTGCCGTACCTGAAGGCCGGCGTCGGGCCGGCTGCGGTGAGCGCGCCGCTCTTGGTTGCCGACGAACCGATGCCGGTGCCGGCGCCAAGGCCCGCTTCGAAACCAGCAACGGCAGACGCCTGCAGCCCCGCTTCGAAGCCGGCACTTACGCCGGCCGCCAGTTCGAGCCCCACCTGCGGCAGGGCCAGGGTTGGCATGGTGGGCAGGCGCGGCGACTCGACGCCGTTGAACAGGGCGTTCTGCCGCCAGCCGCCGGCCCCGGCCCCGCTGTTGCCGGGCACCGGCCCGGCACTCTGGTCGGCGCCCGTGGCCCCGCCAGCGCCGGTAAACGAGAGGGTCGGGGTCTGGGCCGCGTCCTGGGCAGCGGAATCGTTACTGCGGAACTGGTAGCGGTCCTCGGAAAGCTTCAGCGCCACCGTTGCCCTGAGCGGCCGGCCCTTGGGCGAGAAGAAATCCAGCGTCTCGTCGTAGCTCTGCACCATGCCGACGAACTCGAAGGAGCCCCACTGGAAGAGCACCCGGCTGGGTGCCTGCATCCGTGAACCGGACTCCACCGGCTTGAGAAATTTGTCGGCGATTTTCCGCGTCTGCAGCCGCACGTCGGAGCCCTGCTCGATCCGGCTGGCGCCGCTGCCGCCCGCTTCGTTCTGCCGGCCGTCGCCGGCCGGCGCCTCGACGAAGGTGGTGTCGAAAACGAGCTCCACGGCGAGGGTGGACGAACTCTTGTCGACGAACTGGGTGGCCCGGCTGTTGCCCTGGCCGGTGTTGGCCTTCAGGGTATTGGACAGGCTCACCTTCAGGGTGACCGGATTGAACTGCACGTCAACGGCATTGTCCATGTCCGGGGTATCGTTGGTGCCGCTCACCGGGATGAGCTTGGCGCGCTCCAGTTCACTCATGCCCTTCTCCTCAGGCCCCTGCCGGCGCCGGCCGCTGCAGCTCGAGCCCTTCGTGCACCAGGTGCAGCTCCTCGATGGCCACCTGGCCGGCGGTGGCGTTGAGGTCGGGCCCCTTGAACTTGGTGGGCAGCACGCCGGTAAGCTTCCACACCATCACCGGGTTGGCGGCCACGCCGGAGCCGCCGCCCGCGCCGGGATTGCCGAGCACGGTGATCTCGCCGGTGAGGCGGTGGCCGTAAGCGGCCTGCCGGGTGGTGGCGTCGAACCAGGCCCACAGGTCGTTGACGCTGGTCACCCCGCGTTTGAGGATGAGCGGCGCGAACTTCACCGGCCCCGAACGCTGGTGCTCGCCCCAGTTACGGCCGCCCTCGCGGATCACCTTCGGCTCCATGGTCAGCTCGAAACCGGTCACCTCGCTGAAGCTGCCGGCGCACAGCAGCTCGTTGGAGTCGCCGTGGTAGAGGCTCACCCGGAAACGAAAGGGAACGAATTCATTGATCTCAGGCATTGCTCACCTCCATCTGCCATTCCCCGTCCGCATTGACGAAGGTCAGAAACAGCCGGTCGATGGGAAAGGCGGGCGCCACCTGGATATCGAAGCGCAGCACCCCCTCGGCCGGCTCGCTCTGCCGGATCTGGAAGGCCTCCTCCGGTAGCCTGCCGCGCAGGGCGCCCTGCTCGTAGAGCCGCCGGAAGAAACGCTCCAGCAGCAACCGCGGCCGCGGATCGCCGGCACCGACGTCGAACACCAACTGCTCGCCCAGGGCCTGGAGCCGGCGCCGCAGAAAGCCCAAAAAGCGCATGATCGCGGCGGCGCGGAAACCGTCGAAACGCCCGGCCTCCGCCCCGGCATAGTCCGCCGGCGGCAGGGCCGGCACCGCCAGCCGTTCGTCGTCGAGGCTCAACCGGCTGCTGGTGCCGGGGCCGGTGCGCAGGACCAGCACCCCCACCCCGGGCTCTTCCCTGAGGGCCAGCGCCTCACCGAGGGCCAGGGGCGGATAGGGCAGCCCGTCGCTCAGCAGGGGCTGGGCGCCGATGGAGTGCCAGGGCCCCCGAAAGCGCGCCACCGCCGCCTGCTTGCCGGCGATTATCCCCACCGGCGAACGCAAAGCAAAGCCCGGACCGCGCAGGTAGGGAAACAGAAACTGCACATGGCGCAGCAGATGGCCGCTGGCCGAGGAGCGCACGGCCTTTATCCGCTCGAGTCCACGGCGGGCCACCACCGGGCTGCCGGCGGCGCCGGAATAACTCAAGGGCAGGGTCAGCAGGCACTGGACATCGGGCCGGTGGCGGCCGATGTACTGCAGGATGCCGCGCAACAGTTGTTCCACGGGCAGCGGCTCCGGCATGGCGTTGAGCTCGCTGGGATAGCGCCGTTCCCGGTGGTCGTCGTCGGTTTCCGTGCCGCAGGGCAGAAACCGCGGGTCGGGATTTTCGAGCCGTACCCTGGGCACATCCGGCAGCCGGGGCGGGATCTGCAGCCGTTCGAGATCCGGCAACGCCACCACCGCCAGGGCCGGGATGACCAGCACCGAGGCCAGGCCGCGCAGGGTGGTTTCATCGTGCAGCCGGGTGCCGGCGGCGGCCAGGAACTCGTGCTGGCCGGCGCTCACCCCGTCGACCGCCTCGGGGATCCGCACCACCCAGAGCTTTTCGCCGCCGTTGGCGAAAAAGTCGTCCACCGCCTGGGCGAGCCAGGCCTGGCGGCCGGCCAGCAGGGTGACGTAGGCCGTGTCGGCGCTGGCGGCGTCGGGGAAAATATCATGGAACTCGGCGGAGCCGTGCAGCGGCAGCGGCAGGTGAAAGAGGCTTGCCGCCTCCGCATCGCCGTTCCGCAACCGGTCCACCGCCCCGCCAAAGCCCGCCCGGCGCATCTCGTCGAGGGCCCCGCCCAGGGCGAGCAACCGCTCGGGCCGCACCCGCCCCGGGCAATGGCCCAGCATGGCGACCTCGAGGGCCGCTTCCCGCCGCCGCAGCGGCCGGGGGGTAAGGGCTATGCGTGCACCTACGAGCCGTTCCATGGTTTTTTCTTTGCACTCCACTTCGGTGGGCGAGGCATATCTTCACGGCCCCGCCGGCCTGGGAAACACCAACCGGATTTCGCCGCCTGCCAAGCCAGGCGGCGGCAGAACTCAGCTCTGCACGATATGCTCCACCGACAGCACCAGTTCCTCGATGGCCACGTCGCTGCCGCCCTTGGCTGTAAGGGTCGGGCCGGTCCACTTGATCGGCATGGCGTTCACCAGCTTCCAGGTCACCACCGCCGAGCTGCTGGTGGGGTCCTCGTTGCGCAGCTTGATCACCACGTCGCGCTTGGCACTGACGTCGCCGGCCCGGATCTGGTCGAGCCATTCGGCGATGTTGTCGGCGCCGATCACGCCGCGCTTCAAGGTGACGTCGCCGGCCTTGTGGATGGCCGGGATCTTGGAGACGTAGTTCACCTTGGCGTTGCCGGCCCGGTACTCCGCCACCGTGACTTCGGCGTTGAGCCCGGAAACCTCGGAAAAACCGCCCTGGACCTCCCCTTCGGAGCCGTCGCCCAGGTTCACCAGATAATTGAACACCCCGTAGGGCGTTTCACGAAATTGCGCCATAATCCAATCCTCCTCTACTCTCGAAAAAGGTTATCAGGCGTCGGCGGTTTTCTGGCCGATGCGGAAGATGACGAATTCCGCCGGCTTCAGGGCCGCCACCCCGACCTCGCAGACAAGCCGGCCGTTGTCGATGTCGTTCTGGGTCATGGTGCTGCGGTCGCAGCGCACGAAAAAGGCGGTCTTGTCACTGCCCAGCAGGCGGCCGTTGCGCCATTCGTTGTAGAGAAAACTCTCCACCGTGGCCCGCACGTTGTCCCAGAGCTGCTCGCCGTTGGGCTCGAACACCACCCACTGGGTGGATTTGTCGATGGAGCGCTCCAGGTAGAGGAAATAACGCCGCACATTGACGTATTTCCATTCCGGGTCGCTGGCCAGGGTGCGGCCGCCCCAGACCCGGTGGCCACGGCCGGCAAAGGAGCGCAGGCAGTTGATGCCGTTCGGGTTCAAGAGTTCCTGCTGAAAAGTGTTGATGTTCTGCTCAAAACGCAGGGCGCCGATCACCGGCTCGTTGGCCGGCGGCTTGTGGACGCCGCGCTGCACGTCGGTATTGGCGTAGACCCCGGCGATGAAACCGGCGGGCGGCACGGTGACCGTGTCGGCCACCCCGCGCGGATCAGCGATCACCACCCAGGGGTGATAGAGGGCGAGCCGGGAATCGTCAAAATTGGAACGGAACTCGCGCACCTCGGCGAGCGACATGCTCTCGCGGCTGTCGACGATGCCGATCCGGTAGCGCATCTTGCGGCAGTGCTTCTGCACCTCGGCAACGATGGCCTGGTGGTTGGTGCTGTCGGCGGCGGCGGCCGGGGTCATGACGATGGAGACGTCCTCGATGTCCTCCAGGGCGACGAAACCGGTGCTGCCGTTTACCTCGTCGCTCAGCCCGCCGTAATGGAGCGCCGCCGGCCGGGCTCCGTCGGAGCCGTTGGCAAGGGCAATGAGATAACGGGGCCCGTCCACGGAGATGCCCGGCGGGTTCATGGCCACGGGGTCGAACATTTCGCGCAGGGCGGCCATCACGTCGTCGCCGCTGATGCCGTCGTCGAGCTGGCAGGAAACCGGGCTGGTCAGCTGGTCGTAGCGTTTTTCCGGCTCGGCGGCCAGCACCACGGCCAGGCTGCCGGGGCCGGCGGGCGCCGTGGAGATGTTGCCGTAGGTGTAGACCACCGGCCCGTTGGCGCCGCCGGAACGCACCGCGATGTCGAAGCTGCGCTGCACCATGATCGCCCGCACCGAGCCGGGCGCCGCGGCCAGGGCGGCGAGCGGCAGGCTGAAAGCGGCCACCCCGGGATTGACCGGATCGGCGGCGACGCTGAAGCGGCCGGTGGTGACCTCGACGGTTCCGTGGATGGCGGTGTTGGTGCCCCAGTCGCCGCCGGTGAAGTCGGAGAGGTCGGTGATTGCCCCCAGGGAGAGCACCGCCGCGGTACCGTCGGCCAGGGCGCCGCCGGTGGGCTGCTTGAGCGAGACGCGGCTGAAACGCACACTGGTGGTGGGCCCGCTTGCCAGTCCGGCGGCCATCAGGATGCCCTGGTCGCCATCGTCTGCGCCCTCGGGCCGCAGATGGGTGCCAATGACCGTCTCGTCGTCCGCCGCCTCGATAACGCAGAGGTTGTCGACAATCTCATAGCGGTCGCCCTGCCGCCGCACCACGGCGCGGATGTCCATCGGAAACCGTTCGTCGGGGCAACGGGCCTCGACTCCGGCGCCGGCGCCCCGTACCGCGCTGGAGAGTCCCGTCGCCTCCAGAAACACCACTTCATCGGCGGCCGGCGCCGACACCACCTCCTTCTTCAGGAGGTTTTCGCTGTCGCGCCATTCGATTTCCAGCGTGAAATTGCCCATGGCGCCGGGAAAACGGCTGCGGAAAGTAACGGCGCCGGCTGCGTCGGCGGCCGAGGCAAAACCGCTTGTCGGGGTGGCGAAGTTGCCCACCCGGGAAACAAAGAGCTGCTTGCCGCCGCCATCGAAAAAGGCTTTGGCGGCGATGGCCGTATGGTTCAGAGTGGCGGCGCCAGCCAGGGAGAGGTCCTGGAGATCGCCGTAGATGCGGGCGAACTCACCAAAACTGGTCACCACCTCGGGCTTCCCCCGCAGAGGCCCGAAACGGGTGGGGCCGACCACCGCGGCAACGCTGGTGCCCACTCCTTCGATGGATTTGGCGCGGAAGCTGACTTCCTCCACAAACACACCCGGCGCGAGATATTCAGGCATGGTCTTCTCCTTTGTCAATACAGGTCAATGGGGTTGTACGGCAACATGATCGCGGCTCGAGGAGCGGATCGGACTGATCGTCCCCGGCACCACGGCCAGGGCGATGGAGCTCGAAAAAGTGTCATCGCTGTCCAGGGCCCCGAGGTCCATGGCCTCCAGATCGGCATGGTCCAGGGCCACCTCGGGAGAGGCTGAATCCAGGGCCGCAACGCTCAGGCTGGCAGCATAGGAGTCGACGCCCTCCGGCAGCGGCGGCAAGCGGTGGAAAGGCAACAGGAAATCGCCAACGGCGTTGGCCTGGCAACGGAAGCGCAGGGTGGCGCCGAGGCCCGTATCCACCTCCAGGGTGAGCAGAGCCCAGGACGCAGGCGCGCCACCCGGATCAAAACGCAGGGTGCCGGCAAGGCCGCCGGCCGGCCCGAAGCGGGTGCCCAGGGGCGATGGGTAGACCACCAGGTGGTGCCCCGCGCCGTTGCCGGCGCTTAGGGTGAACCGCCGCGGGATATAACGGCCGGCCGGGTGCGAAACGACGCCCGCCACCTCGAAGCTGGGGGCTGCGGGCCGTGCCCGCTGCGCCTCGCTGGCAACGCCGTCGGTTAGCGGCCCGGCGGGCCTGCGCAACAACGCCGTGCGGCCGCTGCCGTGCACCACCTGCAGGTCACGGGGACGGGTGGTGAGCTGGAGCTGCAGCACCTCGGCCAGGTGCAGCATGTCGGCGGGCTCCTCGGCGCTGCTGCCGTCGAGCCAGTAGATCACGTCGCTGGCGTGCAGAATGTTGGTCTCCAGCACCCGCAGTTCGGTCATACCCTGCCTCCGGGAAAAACCCGCGTCACCACCCCAGGTCCCTCGCTGCGCTGCGGGTTCAACCGCAGGCGCACGGTACGCGCCACATAGGGCACCGTGCTGGTGTAGGAGGATTCGAAGACATCCCAGATCCGCATCAGATCCTCGGTGCTCATTTCGTCGGGCGACACGGTGAGGGTTTCCTGCTGGCCCCATTCGTCGTCGATGTCCTGGACGTGGGAGATGTCGATCCGGTTGTGGTTGGCGAGCTCGACCATGGCCCAGGCCATGAGGTCAGCCTCCACGGTGGCGCTGGTGGCGTTGGCGATCAGCAGAAAATGGAGATTGACCGGCAGCTCCGACTGCCGGCCGCCCTGCTCTGTTCCCTGCCGGGAAAAAGAACGGGCCCGGCCGTGGGGGTCGATGGTGATCCGGTGCAGGTAGATGCCGAGCAGGTTGCCCTTGAGGTTCTTGGCGATGTCGGCGGAACCAAGCAGAGATGCCGTGGCGCTCACCGGCTCGGCACTGAGCTCGGCCGGCAGACGTCGCTTGAGAAAATCCTCCAGGGCCAGCAGAGCGCCTTGTACACCTTTGTAGGAAGCCACGAAACAACCCCTGGTTAAGATCGAAAAAAACGATCAATGGAGCATCTCTCACTAAAACCTGGCAGCCGAAAACCGGAACGCCAAAGGCAACAGCTTTGCGCCGGCAACTCCCCTTCCCCAAGCCAGACAATCAGCCTCCAGGCGGCTGACAGACTACGGAAGAGAAAGATCAACCTTTTGAAATATATAGTGAATCAGAATGAAACAAGAGACGACCCCAGTTCCACGACGCCCCGAAAAAGCCGGCTCCATTCTATATATGGCAAAGCTTCTCGCGCCCCATTGGGATCCATATGACGGTTAATAAATCGCCCCGTACTTTGCAACTGGTTTCCGGAAAATCGTCAGGTTTTTTTCACACGATAACGAGCAGCATTCCCAGGGGAGAGCGAAAGAGCACGGCAAAACAAATTCTTGGCAAATCTGTTGACCAGCGGCTTGAGCTTCCCAATAGAGAACCGCTGCGAAGGAGACAAACCCGGATGCGGACTTAAAGGCCAACCAAAAGACAGGTTCCTCTTGGAGATGAATATTTCTTTTCGGTTTAACGCAAAGCCAAAGTCACTCCCCGCACAGCCAGGGCACCAGCACCAGAAAACTACCAGTTTCACCTGGCACTTCGACTGTTGCCAAGACGGCAGCGCAAGCAGCTGACAGGCTGCAATCCCAAGGAAAATCTGACCATCTCCATGGGCTGAAAAAGAAGAACCTGCCCCTCTCATACCCTGCCTTTTTCTCAAATTGCAGAGATTCAAAATGTACCATTTGACAGGTCGCCAAGAACCTGTTTCATTTGGCCTTATGCTGACCGTCACAATCTGTACACTTACAGGTGACCCTGACCCATCCATTGCCATTGCAGGAAGCCGGGCCGGGGCATTGGGGATCCTCGACCTTTCTTCCTGCCGGCAGGAGGCGAAAGCGCGCTCCCTGCTCGAAAGGCTGGCCCGCCATGGCGGAAAGCTTCTGGGCTTTCGCGTCACCTGTGCCGCCTTTCATGCCCTCGCCCCGCTCTGGCCCACTCTTCCCGCCCGGTTCAGCCATGTTCTAGTCGTGCCCGACGCACCGGCCGGGCTGGCGGACGTCGTCTCCTCGTTGCGGGAAAACGGCCTCACCGTGCTCCTGGAATGCACCTCGGCCATTGAAGCCGAAGCCGGAGAGCGTTCCGGCGCCGACATGCTGGTCGCCAAGGGCAACGAGTCCGGCGGCCGGGTGGGCGAGGAGACCGCCTTCATCCTCTTCCAGCGGCTGATCTCCTCCTCTTCGCTGCCCGTACTTGCCCAGGGCGGCATCGGCCCGGCCACCGCGGCGGCCTGTGTTGCCGGCGGCGCCGCCGGAGTGGTGCTCGACGCCCAGTTGCTGCTCGCCCGGGAAAGCCTCCTCTCCCCTGAATTGCGGGACTTTCTGAGCCGCCGGGACGGCCGCGACAGCATTCTTCTCGGCGAGGAGGGCGAGTGGCGCCGGGTCTTGGCTTACCCGGCCGGCAAAAGAGCGGAGCCCCTGACCGCGGCCGAGGTCGACTCGCTGCTCGAGGCCGGCTCCCTGCTGCCGATCGGCCAGGACGTGGCCCTGGCTCGCCCGCTTGCCGATCGCTTCGTTACCGTGGGGGGAATCGTCGGCGCCGTCGAGGAGAGCGTTCGGCTCTCACTGCGGCAGGCGGCGGACGGCAATGTCTTTGCGGAAGGGGGCGCCATGGCCCAGAGCCACGCCACCCGGTTCGCCCTGGTCCAGGGGCCCATGGCCCGGGTGAGCGACAGCCCGGAATTCGCCGATGCCGTGGCCCGGCAGGGGGGGCTGCCCTTTCTGGCGGCGGCCTGGCTGCGGGCGGCCGAGCTCGAGCCGCTGCTGGCCGCCACTTCAAAGCGGTTGGCCGGCCAACCCTGGGGCGTCGGCCTCCTTGGTTTCCTGCCCTCCGAGGTCTATGCCGAGCAGCTCAACGTGCTGCGGAGCCGGCGGCCGCCCTTCGCTCTTATCGCCGGCGGCCGCCCCCACCAGGTGAAAGAGCTCGAGGCCGAAGGGATCGCCACCTACGTACACGTGCCCACCGTGGCGCTTCTCGAGCTGTTCCTCGAGGCCGGTTGCCGGCGCTTTATCTTCGAAGGCCGCGAGGCCGGTGGTCATGTCGGACCGCTCTGCGGCTTCGTGCTCTGGGAGGCGATGCTGGAGCGCCTCCTTGCCCACGCCGAAAAAACCGGCGGTCTGCGGGGCATCCACCTGCTCTTCGCCGGCGGCCTGAAAGATGCCCGTTCCGCCGCCATGATCGCCGCCCTGACTGCTCCCCTGGCGGCGAAGGGCGCAGCGGTCGGCCTGCAGGTGGGCAGCGCCTATCTGTTCACCGAAGAGGCGGTGTCCACCGGCGCCATTGTTCCCCGCTACCAGCGAGAGCTTCTCGCCTGTTGCCGGACCACGCTGCTCGAGAGCGGCCCGGGGCACGCGGTCCGCTGCGTGACCACTCCGTTCACCGCGAGATTCCAGGAGGAAAAGCGCCGGCTGGCGGCCCGGCAGATTCCCCTGGACGAGGCCGGCAAGATCCTCGCCCGCCTGGAGCGCGGCCGCCTGCGCCTGGCTGCCAAGGGCGTGGGCCGGCCGCAGGGAAACGAGGACACGAAGCTCGGCCTGGAGAATATTTCCGAGGAAACCCAGCACGCCGAGGGTGAATACATGATCGGCCAGATGGCCGCCCTCCAAGGCTCTACCCGCACCATCGCCGACCTGCACCATGACCTGGCAGTGGGCGGCTTCGGATTGATCCGGGAAAGAACCGCCGTCCTGACTGCGGCAAAACCCGCTCGCCGGCGGCCGCAGCCCTCCGATGTGGCCATCATCGGCATGGCCGGCTTCTTTCCCCGGGCGGCCGACGTGCCCGGCTACTGGAGCAATATCCTCAACAAGGTGAACACCATCCGCGAAATCCCGGCGGAGCGCTGGGACTGCGCGCCCTTCTTCGACCCGGACCGCACCGCCCGCGACCGGATCTACGCCAGGTGGGGCTCCTTTCTCGACCCCGTGCCCTTCGATCCCCTGCGCTACGGCATGCCGCCGAAGATGATCCCCTCGGTGGAGCCGCTCCATCTCCTTTCGCTAGAGGCGGTGCGCATGGCGCTCATCGACGCCGGCTACGAGCGCCGGCCCTTCGACCGGGAGCGAACCGCGGTGACCATGGGCATCAGCGGCTCCGGCGACCTGGCGCAGCTCTATGGTTTCCGCACCATGCTGCCGATGTTCTTCGGGCAGGGAGCCGACGAAATCGTCGAGCATTTCAAAGAGGTGCTGCCGGAATGGACCGAGGACTCCTTCCCCGGCATCCTGATGAACGTGGCCGCCGGCCGGATCGCCAACCGCTTCGACTTCGGCGGCATGAACACCCTGGTGGACGGCGCCTGCGCCTCCTCGCTGGCCGCCCTCTACGTAGCGGTGAACGAGCTGGAGACCGGCGCCTGCGACCTGGCGGTGGCCGGCGGCGCCGACTGCATGCAGAGCCCCTTCACCTACATGTGTTTCTCGAAAACCCACGCCCTGTCGCCGCGAGGGGTCTGCAACTGCCTCGACGCCCGGGCCGACGGCATCGTGATCGGCGAGAGCATCGTCACCGTGGTACTCAAGCGCCTGGCCGACGCCGAGCGCGACGGCGACCGGATCTACGCGGTGATCAAGGCCATGGGCGCTTCCAGTGACGGCCGCGACCGCTCCCTCACCGCACCCGGGATCGCCGGCCAGATGCGGGCCCTGGAACGGGCCTACGACAAGGCCGGCGTGCCGCTCTCCTCGGTGCGGCTCATAGAGGCCCACGCCACCGGCACCGTGGAGGGCGACCGGGTGGAGCTCGAATCCCTGTGCCGGGCCATGAAGAAAGCGGGCAGCCCGGTGCGGGGCTGCGCGGTGGGCTCGGTCAAATCGATGATCGGCCACAGCAAGTCGGCGGCCGGCCTGGCCAGCCTGGTGAAGACGGCGCTCGCCCTGCACCGCCGGGTGCTGCCCCCCACCCTGCACGTCGAAACCCCGAACCCGGGACTGCAAAAAGACGATTGCCCGCTCTACGCCAACACCGAAGCGCGGCCCTGGCTGAGCGCCGACCACCCCCGGCGGGCCGGACTGAACGCCTTCGGCTTCGGCGGCACCAACTACCACGCGGTGCTCGAGGAGTACGGCGGCGGCTACTATCCCGAGCCGCGGCCGGCACCCTACCAGGCGCTGGCCACCGAGCTCTTCCGCTGGCGGGCGGAAAACCGGGCGGCGCTGGCGGCAAAGCTCACGGCCTTCCGGGCGCTGGCTGAAAGTTACCGGCAAGCGCCCCTGGGCAGCCTGGCCCTGCGCAATGACCTCGATGAAAAGCGCTCGGCGGCCGAGACCGCCGGCCCGGCCAGGCTGGCCCTGGTCGCCTCCTCAACAGACGATCTCTTCGCCAAGCTCGACAGCGCCGCCACCTTCCTGGCCGGCACCGCCGCCACCCTGGCCGATCCCCGCGGCCTGTTCTACAACGGGGAGCCCCTGGCGGGCGCCCGGGACATCGCCTTTCTCTTTCCCGGCCAGGGCTCGCAATACGTCGACATGCTGGCCGAGCTCTGCATCCAGTTTCCGGAGCTGCACGAGATCTTCGAACGAAGCGACCGGTTGCTCCGCGACCGGCTGGGTTCTCCCCTTTCCTCGGCCATCTTCCCGGCCACCGCCTTCACCGAGGAAGAGCGCGGCAAACAGGCCAGGGACCTGGCCCGCACCACCTTCGCCCAACCGGCCATGGGCAGCGCCGACCTGGCCATGCTCCGCCTCTGGAAACGGCTGGGCGTCTCGCCGGCGATGACCGCCGGCCACAGCTACGGCGAGTACGTGGCCCTGGCCGCCGCCGAGGTCGTGGGCGAGGAAGAGCTCATCACGCTCTCCGAGGCCAGGGCCCGCTTCATCCTTCAGGGCGTTGGGAAAGACCCCGGCGCCATGGCGGCGGTGGAGGCGACGGTGGAGAGGGTGGAAGAGGAACTGGCCGGCCGCGCCGGAGTCTGGATCGCCAACGTCAACGCCCCGGACCAGGTGGTGATCACCGGCGAGAGCGGAGCGGTGGAGCGAACCGTGGCCGAGCTCGACAGAAAAAACATCAAGGCCCGCAAGATCCCGGTGAGTTGCGCCTTTCACTCGCCCCTGGTCGAACCGGCCTGCGGAAAGCTTGCGGCCTACCTTGACGGGCTCGAGATCCGCCCCCCTCGCCTGCCCGTGTTCTCCAACACCACGGCCGGCCCCTATCCGGCAGAGCCGGTAGCCATCCGCCAGAACCTGGCCCGCCACCTGGTCGAGCGGGTCCGTTTCGTGGAGCAGATCGAGAGGATGTACGAGGCCGGCGCCCGCATTTTCGTCGAATGCGGCCCCGGCCGGGTGCTCAGCGGCCTCGTTGCCAAGATCCTCGCCGGCCGCCCCCACCTGGCGGTGGTCTCAAACCAGCGTGGGCGCTCCGCCTTCAGCCAGTTGCAGTTCGCCCTGGCCGAGCTCTTCAGCCACGGAGTGGACGCCGACCTGGCGCCCCTGTTCCACGGCCGGCATCTGCCCACCCTGGAAGAAACGGAAAAGAGCCTGCCCGCCACCACCTGGCTGGTCACCGGGTCCCGGTCGGTGCCCCTTGCGGCGGCGGACAAGACGCCCATGGTGGCGCCCTTTCCCCTTGCCGCCGCGGCTGCGGGCCGGGCCCCCGCGGGCCAGCAGGCCGCAGCAACGACAAGCGGCCGTGGGGCCGCCGCCAACGCCCCGCTTGCGGCAGAGTCGAGCCAGGCGGCAATGGCCGGCTTCCAGAACCTCATGCAGCAGTTCCTCGCCACCCAGGAAGCGGTGATGAACCGCTATTTTTTGGGCAAGCGGCAGGTCGCGCCGGCTCCTCCCGCTGTCGCCGGCGAAGCCAAGGAAACCCCAGACGAAGCCCCTGCCCGGGATGAAGAAACCGCCCCTCTTCCTGCACCGCACCCCGCCGCCGAACCGCGGGCCGAACTGCTGGCCGTGGTGTGCGAACGGACCGGCTACCCGGCCGAGATGATCGATTTCGACGGCGACCTGGAGGCCGATCTGGGAATAGACTCCATCAAGCGGGTCGAGATCCTCGGCGCCTTTCTCAAAATTCCGGCCATCGCTCCCTTTGCCGAGGCAGCCCGGGCCGCAGCCGAGAAGAGCCGCACCCTGAACCAGATCCTTGCCGCCCTTGCCCAGGCCGGGCCGGCGGCCGGGGAGCAAAGCGAACAGGTTGCCGTTCCTTCCGAACCGGCAGTTGAGCCGCCGGCCGCTGCCGGGCCAGCGGAAGTGGGCCGCTGCCTGGTCGAGTTGGAGGAACTCGAAGCGGTGGATTGCCGGCCCTTGCCCGCCAACTGCGGGGTGGTGCTCACCGACGACGGCCACGGTGTGGCCGAGGACCTGGCCCATCGTTTCGCAGCAAGCGGGCATGGCGTGGTGCTTTTAAAAAAACAGCCGGCAGCGGACCCGGCCGGCCCCTGGTCCGAACTGGCCCTCGACGGCGACACCGCAACCCTGGCGGATGAGGCGCGGAGGCGGCTCGGCAGGATCGGCGGTTTCGTCCACCTCGCGCCCATGGCCTCCAGCCCGGCCGGGGAAGAGCTTTCCGCCGGCCGCTGGCACCTCCGGTTGGTGACGGAGCTGAAACCGCTCTTCGAACTGCTGCAGGCCTTCGGCCCGGATCTGCGGGAAACGGGCGGCATCGCCGGCGCCGCCTGGCAGGGCGACGGCCGCTTCGGCCTCGGCGCCGACCGGGCACTGCCCTTCTTTGCCGGCCACGGCGCCCTGGCAGGATTTCTGAAAACCATCGCCCTGGAGTGGCCCGAGGTGCGGGTAAAGGCGGTGGACATCGCCCACAATACCGACCCGACCACCACCGGTGCCATCCTCTTCGAGGAGCTGTTGGCCGGTGATTCCCGGGTCGAGACCGGCCGGGCCGGCGGACAGCGCTTTGGCAAGACCTGCAGGGTGGCGCCCCTGGCCACCGGCAACGGCGGGCCGCCTGCGCTCGAGCCCGGCAGCGACTGGGTGGTGGTGGTCACCGGCGGCGCCCGCGGCATCACCGCCCGGGTCTGCCGGGAGCTGGCCCTGCGCCACCGCCCCACCCTGGTGCTGGTGGGCCGCTCGCCCCTGCCCGACGAAGAGGAGGACGAGGTCAGCCGGCACCTCGAGTCCGAAGCCCAGGTGAAACAATGGCTCATCGCCGAAGCCAGAAAGGAGAGCCGTACGCCCTCCATCGCCGAAACCGACAAAAGCTGCCGCCAGATCTTCGCCGCCCGGGAAATCCGCACCGCCCTGCGCGCCCTTCGTGAGGCCGGCAGCCGGGTGGAGTACCACAGCCTGGATGTGGCCGACGCCGAAGTCTTTGCCGCATTTCTGCGCCGGGTCCGCACCGGGCACGGCCGGCTGGACGGCATCATCCACGGCGCCGGCATTATCGAGGACAAGCTCTTTCTCGACAAGGAGTGGGCGAGCTTTGCCCGGGTGTTCTTCACCAAGGCGGACAGCGCCTGGGTCCTCGGTTCGGTGCTGGAAGAGCTCGACCCCAGGTTCGTGGCTTTCTTCTCCTCGGTGGCAGGCTCCTTCGGCAACCGGGGCCAGGCGGATTACGCCGCGGCCAACGAGGTGATGAACCGCCTCGCCCTGCAGCTCGCGGGCAAGGGAAACTGCCGGCTCATGGCACTCAACTGGGGGCCGTGGGCCGGTTCCGGCATGGCCTCGGCCGAGGTGCAGAAGCAATTCGCCGAACGCGGCGTGGTGCCCATCGACCAGGCCGCCGGGGCAACGGCCTTTGTCCGGGAGCTCTGTTTCGGTGCTGCCGATGAGGTGGAAATCCTGCTGGGCAACGGGCCCTGGCTCGCACTGGGGAAAAAAGCGCCGGCCCTGCCGCTCTTTCCGGAAAACGCCCCGGAAGCTTCGGAAAACGGTGCCTTCTCCCTGCAGATCCTGCTCGACCCGGGCCGCCATCTCTACCTCGGAGACCACCTTCTCGATGGCAAACCGGTATTGCCGGCGGCCATGGCCGCCGAGATCATGGCCGAGGCAGCCCGCCGCCTGGCGCCCGGCGCCGGGCAAACCATGGCCGTGCGCGATCTGCGGGTGCTGAAGGGCATCGTGGTCGAGGGCGAGCCGCAAAAAATCCTGGTGACCGCCAGGCCCGCAGCGCCATCGGCGACCGGCGGCCGGCTCTTCGAGCTCGAGCTCGCCGGCGCGGACCGCCGCCTTTACTATCGCGGCAGGGTCGAACTGGCGGCACCGGCGGTAAAAACCCTGCCGGCGCCCCCGCCCCTCTCCGGCCTGCAACCGCTCGGTAAAAGCCCTGCCGAGCTCTACGGCAACTGGCTCTTCCACGGCCCGCTCTTCCAGTGCCTGACCGGCATCGAAGGCATCTCGGAACACGGCATGCGGGCCACCCTGCGGCCCTCCGCGGCGCGGCGCTGCCTGGCCGAAAGCCCCGCCGGGGCCGACTGGCTGATCGACCCGGTGGCGGTGGACGGCGGCCTGCAGCTTGCCCTGATCTGGGCCCGCTGGCGGGCCGGCATTACCGTGCTGCCCTCGGCGGTGAAGGCGGTGCACCGTTTCCGGCCCTTTTCGGAAGCGACGGAACTGCTTTGCCAGCTCGAGGTGGTGGCCACCCTCTCGCCCCAGAGCTTTCTCTTCAACATGTATTTCAGCGACCGGTTGGGCACCCTCTACGGCATGATCGAGGAGGTGGAAGCCACCGGCAGCCGGGCTCTGAACCGCCTGGCAGGCAAGGCCGACAACGGCCAGGGCCGGGAGGTGGCGGCATGAGCATCCCCGGCGTTCCAAAAATCCCCGACAGTGCCGAGCGGGACATCGCCATCGTCGGCATGGCCTGCGTGTTCCCCAAGGCCCCAAATCTTCAGACCTTCTGGAACAACGTCACGGGGCGGGTCGACGCCATCGGCGAGGCGCCGGCCGGCAACCTCCTGCACCAGGTCTACGATCCGGCAAGCTCCGCCAACGACCGGGTCTATTCGAAAACCGGCGGTTTCCTGCACGAGCTGCCGCGCTTCGACGCCAGGCGCTTCGGGGTGATGCCGCGGGCCGTGGACGGCGCCGAGCCCGAGCACTTCATGGCCCTGCAGGTAGCCCACGACGCCCTGACCGACGCCGGTTTCCCGGAGCTGCCGGTCAACCGGGAGCGCACCGAAGTCATCATCGGCCGCGGCACCTACGTCAACCGCGGCTTCATGACCGCCATGCAGCACGCCGTGGTGATCGACCAGACCATCCGCCTGCTGGGCCAACTGCATCCAGAGCACGGCCCGGCGGAACTCGCCCGGCTCAAGGAGGAGCTCAAAAAACAGCTGCCGCCCTTCTCGCCGGAAACCGCCCCCGGCCTCTGCCACAACCTGGTGGCCGGCCTGATCGCCAACCGCCTCGACCTGCGCGGCCGCACCCTGGTGCTCGACGCCGCCTGCGCCTCCTGCCTGCTGGCCCTGGAGATCGCCGCCCAGGACCTGCGGCAGGGTTCCTGCGACGCGGCCATCGTCGGCGGCGTGCAGATCTCCACCCAGGCGCCGATCCATATGATCTTCGCCCACTTGGGCGCCCTGTCCCGGAGCGAGCACCTGCGGCCCTTCGACCGCCGGGCCGACGGCACCATGCTGGGCGAGGGCATCGGCATGGTGGTGGTCAAACGGTTTGCCGACGCGGTCCGCGACGGCCACCGGATCTACGCGGTGCTGAAGGGCGCCGGCTCCTCCAGCGACGGCCGCGGCTCGGGCCTTCTTGCCCCGCGGCTCGAAGGCGAGATAATGGCCCTCCAGCGGGCCTACCAGGACGCCGGTCTCGAGCCCGCCACCATCGGGCTCGTGGAGGCGCACGGCACCGGCATCCCGCTGGGCGACGCCACCGAAATCCGCGCCCTGCGCGGCGTGTTCGGCGAACGCCGGCCAAACGGCCGGCGCTCGGCCCTGGGCACGGTGAAATCGATGATCGGTCATCTCATCCCGGCGGCCGGCATCGCCGGCATCATCAAGGCAGCGCTCGCCCTGCACCACAAGGTGCTACCCCCAACCCTGTGCTGCGACGAGCCCAACCCCGACCTGGAAATCGAGACCACCCCCTTCTACATCAACACCGAAACCGCGCCCTGGATCCACGGCGCGGCGGAATACCCACGGCGGGCCGGGGTCAACGCCTTCGGCTTCGGCGGCATCAATGCCCATGTGGTGCTCGAGGAGCATGGCGGGGCCGGACCGGAAGAAAGGAGCGAATGCTGGCCCCAGGAGCTCTTTCTGTTCTCGGCGGCCGACCGCGCCGGGCTCGTCCAACGCGGCCGGGACTTTCTGCTCTTTCTCGCCTCGCCGCCAGCCACGGCCGCCAGCCTTGGTGAGCTGGCCTGCACGGCGGCCCAAGATTTTTCTAAAAAAACCTGCCGCCTGGCCCTGGTGGCCGCCGATCGGGCAGAACTCGCTAAAAAGCTCGAGCACGCTCTCCGCCTGCTGACCGACCCGGCACGCAGCCAGATCAAGGACCGCGGCGGCATCTTCTACTTCGACGAGCCCCTTGGCCATAGCGGCAAGCTTGCCTTTCTCTTCCCCGGCGAGGGCAGCCAGTACGTCGGCATGCTGGCCGATGTCTGCCGCTACTTTCCCGAAGCCAGGGCCTGCTTCGATCTTCTCGACCGGGCTTATGCCAACCGCACCGACCGGCCGCCGCCCAGCGCCTTTCTCTTCCCGCCGCCCCTGGAGCGCCGGCAGGCGGAAGAGAAGATCATGGCCATGGACTGCGCCGTGGACGCGGTGAGCACCGCCAACCGGGCCCTGTTCAAGATCTGCACCGCTCTCGGTCTGCGGCCCGACGCGGTGGTCGGCCACAGCAGCGGCGAGCTCGCCGCCCTGGAGGCGGCCGGCGCGGTGCGCCTGGA
>JBFHWX010000031.1:0-25228 GCA_041599275.1 Desulfobulbales bacterium
AACACGCCCCTCCTTGGAAGACTTCGCTCTATCCCCTTCTGAAAGTGGTCAAGCGAAGGAGACAGAAGAACTCCCGGAAGTGCTCGAATATATAGAAGAGCACCAACTGGAAAAACTATTCCCTTGAAACTGAGACCTGGGCTTGCAATCTGGTTGCCGCACCTTTTCTCTGGTATACTTGGGCGTGCCTTACTGCCACGCCCACCAGCGCCGTGACAGCAAGCCTCCCATAAAAATTTCCGGCTGCGTGACGCCCATGAAACCCGTCCTTTTCGCCACCACCACGCTTCTTCTTGCCAGTTCCATCCTGCAGCCGGCCGCGGCGGCCGGCACCTCGCCGCCACCGCCGGTCGCCCTTCAGGACCGCCACCAGGAAACGGCCAGGCTCGCCATCGAGGACTGCATCAACCGCCATGCTCCGGACTGGCTGGCCGCCCTTACCTGTATCAAAGCCCTCCCCCCGGCACCGGACCACAAAGCAGCCGCACCACCACCGCCCCAGGCGGTGGAAGCCGCTCCCCCAGCTGCTCCGGCGGCCGACATCAGGCTTCTGGAAATGGAGTATGCCGCCGGTTTGAAGCACCATCTCCAATCCCAGTGGAACAAGTACAGCCAACCCTATGGCAACCGCTCCCTGGAGGCCACAATCATCCTGCGGCTCGACCGGCGCGGCAAGCTGCTTTCCCTTGCCATGGAAAAGAGCTCGGGCAACCCCGGCTTCGACCGCCACCTGCTCGTCATCATCGGCAATGCGGCGCCCTTCCCCACCCCGCCCGCCGCCCTGCCCGGCGAGAGCTTCGAGCACCGGCTGCGGATCCGGCCCACTGGGCCGCGCTAAAGCGCCAGGCCCGCCGGCGGGGTCAGTTATATCCGACCTGCCGGACCGCGTTTTTCAATGCGCGGCGGCGCTCTGGAATGAGAACAGCACTCCCACAAACGGCAGAAACGCCTCGGAGAAGCAACCCTGGCGGTACAAAGTTTAGGTAAGAGAAGAAGAGAAGGTGCGACGGGAAGCGACGACCACTATGGGGCCGCTCAATCGATGCTGTTCAGGAAGGCCCGCAGGTTGACCTTTTTTTCCTTCAGGCCGAGTTTCTCGCGGATGTTGTCCCGGTAGTATTCCACGGTGCGCACCGCCACATTGAGCAGGCGGGCGATGTCTTTGCTGGTCTTGCCCTGGCGCACGAGATCGGCCACCATCCGTTCCCGGGGCGTCAGCACCCCGAACCGCGAGGAAAGGGGTTCGCTGCGCACCGAAGAGGAGAGCCGGTCGATATTGGTGCGGATGGCGTCGATGTACTGCAACTCGCGGCGGCCGGCCAGCAGCAGCCGCAGTTCCTCGAGATAGGGCAAAACCAGGGTCCGCACCCCCCGGTAAAGCTCCTCCTCGAGCTCTTTCTTGGCCACCTCCACCTGGTTGAGCAGAAGGCGCAGGGAGAGATTGGCTTCCTCCAGTTCCCCCGTTCGCCGGCGCACTCGTTTTTCCAGGTTCTTGTTGAGCCCCTTCAGTTCGTCCTCGAGCTTCTTGCGGTCGGTGATGTCCCGGGAGGAGACGATCACCCCGGTCACCTGGCCGTGCCCGTTGCTGTGGGGGTAGTAGCGCACGTCCATGAAGCGGCGGCCGGCTCCGGCGAATTCGAACCAGTTCTCGTAGTGGAGCACATTACCCTGCAGGGCCCGGTCGAGCTTGGGTTTGACCGTGGCCAGAAAGACCTCTTCCCCGAGCAGGGAAGCCACGCTTCGGCCGACGATCTCGCCCCGCTCCTGGTCGTGGGCCTGCAGGTAGGCGTCGTTCACCAGGACGTAGGTGTAATCCGCGTCCACCAGGGCGAGGAGTTCGCCGGCGGAATTGACGATGTGTTTATAGCGGCGCAGATCGTGCTCGGTCTGCAGCAGATGGGAAACCTCGCGGCCGGTGATGACCAGCCGCTCGACGGTGCCCTGGTCATCGGGGAGGGGAGCGCAATTGTGCAGCCAGTGGGTGGTCCGGCCGTCCACCGTGAATTCGACGAGCTTGCCGCTGCCCGCCTTGCCCTGCCGAAGCGCTTTGCGGCACGGGCAGTCGGCGCACGGCGCCGAGCCCAGCTTGCCGAACACCTCATGGCAGGTCAAAGCGCGCAGATCCTTTTCTGGAATGGCGATCAATTCCAAACCTTTACGGTTGGCCCAGCGGATTTTCTTGTCAAGTCCCACGACCAACACGAAATCCGGTGATGAATCGAGAATCTGATACGCCTCTTCCATTGGCACCTCGTCTGCTGTGTTCCATCCCGACGCGGCCCCGGCGCGAAATCCCCGTAGAGCCGTGCATCCTCAATGATGCCCGGATACTATACCTGCCGGGGGCGGCAAATACTATACGGGCAAAATACGGGGAAAATACGAGGTTAATTTGCCATCCAGGCACTCTGACACAAAAAATCAGCTGGTGGCCAGCAAAACAAAAGCAGAAACAACGAAACAATCCGAAAATCCGTATTTTTTCCGTATTGCAAAGAAAAGAAAGATGGGCCACCCTGCACCATCAGCGAGGGAGGCACGACCTGGCGGGCTGCCAGGTCCTTGGCAGAGGAAAGAGCGCCCACGGCAAGCAGGAACAAGACAAAACGGAACCGATCATGGAGCTGGAGCCCAGTCCGCAGCAAAAAATCATCGTGGTGGTGGACGACGACCCCGAGGTCCTTTCGTATGTCGGCAAGGTTCTGGCAATGGCCAACCTGCGCTTCGTCTCCTTCAACGACCCCGGCCAGGCCCTGGCGTACTGCGGCAGGGAAAACGTCGCCCTGCTGCTCACCGACGTCACCATGCCGGGCATGTCGGGCCTGCGCCTGTCCGAAAAATTCAGCATCCTGCAGCCAACCGCGAAGACCCTCTTCATGTCCGGCTACCTGGAAGAGATGCTACCCGATCATGCGACCGGCGCCTTCCTGGCCAAACCCTTCGGCCCCCAACTCTTGCTGAGCCGGCTGCAGGAGTTGCTCTGAGCGGGCACTTGCGGCGGATCAGCCGAAACGGATCATCTCGAAAAAGCGGCGCAACTCGAGATCGAGAAAACGCTCGAGGGCCCGGTGGTTACGGGCGTGGGTTTTGCGGAACTGGACGCCCGGCTGCTTTTCGAGCAGTTCCCGGACCTGGGGCCGCACCCGGGCCCAGAGGTCGCGTTTGTAGGTGGAATCGAGCACCACCAGGGAGTCGAGCTGTTTCAAGCTGCGGCGCAGGCTGGCCGGGAAGAGAAAGCGTTTCATCACGAACAGGGCGCCGAACAGCACGGCAAGTGCTCCCAGAGCCGGCAACAAAACCTGATTTGGGGTGGCGCTGCCGTCGAGCAGAGACCTCAGAAGCACGGTTTCCGGTGCGCCCAGGCTCAGGCGGGCCAGCAGATCACCGAAAAAGAACACCAGGAGCGCTCCCAGCAGCCCGTACTTGACGGCGCCGTTCATGCTGTCGGCGGCCCGTTTTTTGAACGAGGCCAGGGCCTCGGCCTTGAGGGAAAGCTCGCGCAGGGAACGTTCCACATCCTGCAGGATATGACTCAGCCGCATCTTGGGCGCATCCCACACCGCCTTTTTGAGCTCATCCCGCTCGTTTTTCCAGGCCGAAACCCCCACCGGCGGCACTTCTTCGTCCATGGCCGCATAGGTGAGATAGATGCGCGGCATGTCCTTGCGGCCGGTCATCTGCGAGAGGTTCCAGCACAAGGTGCCGTAGGAGTTGACCAGATCGCCGGCCGACTCGCACTCGTCGATGCGGTTCAGCACGTAGACCACCCGGTCCTCGCCGGTGGCGTCGGGGAGGGTCGAGCGGATCGCCTGGTAGGTCTCCTTGATGGTGCCCGCCTTGTGGGGATCGAACATGAGCAGAATCACGTCGGCGAGCCGCGCCAGTTCGCTCACCACCCCCAGGTAATCGTAGCCGCGGTCCTTCTCGGTGACCGAATCGAGCATGCCGGGGGTGTCTATGATCGCCACCTCGCGCAAAATATCGGCCTCCACCCGTTTGAGCACCACATGGGCGTGCAGGCTCTCGCCGAAACGCTTCAGGCCGCCGAAGGGAAACCGGTCGTCGTTGACCACCGTATTGCCCGGCACCGGCTTGGCCGGCTCGCCGGGCTCGGGGCTGGTGATGATGGTGAAGGAATCATCGGTGGGGGCCTGGCCGGTGCGCTGCACCTCCTGGCCCAGCAGTTCGTTGATGAAGGTCGACTTGCCCGACGAATAGTTGCCGATCACCAGTACCAGAGGCTTCCACTTGAGCGGCGTTATCTGGGAATCGACGCTCAGCCCATAAGATTTGAAAACCGAGGACAGCCGGCTACGCAGCCTTTTTTCCAGTAGTTTGGTGAGCTCCTGGGCATTCTTGATCTTCTTCATATTCTCCCCTTGCAGTGTGGAGCGGAGCGCTCCAAGGTATCGCGCCGGGACGGCAACGGAGTGGCTGGCGCCCGGCAAAAGGTACGGAGTTGCGGCGGAAGGCACACATTAAATGAGCATTTTTTTCGTATTCGAGCAACACAACAAATAAGCCGCCCAACCATTCGCCGGGTCCGGGTCCGGGTTGCGCGGTTCAGGACCGGTAGAGCTGCTCCCGCGCCAGGGCCGAACGGCGCAACACCCCCACCTGGAAATCGTTGTAGTCGATGACCCGCGGTTTCTTGCCGTCGGCCGGCCGCATGATGCGGCCGATCACCTGGCGCAGGCGGCCCGAAAACTTGATGGGGGTGGTGAGAAAAAGCGAGGAAAGGCCGGCCACGTCGAAGCCCTCTCCCACCAACTGCAGGGTGGCCACCAGCACCTTTACTTCGCCCCGGCGCAGGGACTCCACCACCTCGGCCCGCTCTTCCGGCGCCAACCGCCCGGTGAGCAACCGGCTGTCGATGCCGGCCGCCAGAAGTCCGGCGGCGAGGACCTGGCAGTGAGCCACCCGGTCGCTCACCACCAGAACGATGCCGTCGCTGCCCTCGGCTTCCGCCCTGACATCGGCGACGATCTGCCGGTTGCGGGCCTCGTCTCCGGTCAGGGCCTGGAGAAGCGCCTGGTAGTCGCCCCGGAAAGGGTAGCAAAAATCCGTGGTCCGCTGCACGAACTCCGGCCGCAGCACCGCCCCCACCTCCTCGAGTTCCGCCGCATCGACGCTGTGGACCCGCTCCCCCATGAACAGGTGGATGAGCCGGGTGAAACCGTCCTCCCGCCGGTAGGCGGTGGCGGAAAGGCCCAGCATGTACCGGCAATCGAAGGCCGACACCGCGTCGGTGAACAGCGAGGCCGGCACCCGGTGGCACTCGTCCACCAGGAGCTGGCCGAACCGGGGCACCAGCTCGTCGAGCCGGCGCCGCACGGTATTGACGATACCCACGGTGAGGGGCTGGATGTCGAAATGACCGTCCCCCACCAGCCCGGCCTCTCTGCCCAGAAACTGCGAGATCCGGTCCCGCCACTGGTAGAGCAGCTCCTTGTTGTGCAGCAGAACCAGGGCCGGCTGGCGGCGGGCGGCGACCACCGCCAGGGCCATCACCGTCTTGCCGCTGCCGGTGCCCGCCACCAGCACCCCGAACTGGCGGCGCAGCACGTCGTCCACCGCCCTCCGCTGGTAGGGGCGCAACTCGCCGGCAAAGCCGAAATCTACCTCGTCAAGGATGCGGCGGCCGTCCACCAGCCGTGGCAGAGAGCCGGTGGTTTCCCGGCAGAGCTCCATGGCCTGGGCCGCGTAACCGCGCGGAAAAACGAGTCCGTCCTCTCCCTGGCGTTCGTAGAAGAAGAGCTGCGGCTTGAGCTTCTTGCCGATCCAGCGCCCGTATTTCCTGGCGTCCTGGTACTTGGGGTTGTCGATGGTAAGCCGCCGGCAAAGGGCGGCCACAAGGGCGGCCGGCGCCTGTTCCAGACGGCAGACCGAGGTGACGTGCAGAACCGGTTCCCGCTCTCTTTTCATAGTATGGACAAACGCCTTGTGGGCTGACCGCCACCTGTGCTATACTGGCTCCTGCTGGCTCTAATTCTTCCCATCTTATCCGATAGTTAGGACACCAGACAAAAACATCCCGGGCCGAGGCGATCAAGTTTTTTTCCACATACAAATCAGCATGTTATCGTCCGTGATGATACCCACCCCCGTTCCTTTTGTCCACCCGAAAGGATAGCCCGTGCCCAGGCAGCAAAACGCCACCATCCTGATCGTCGAGGACGAGGAGCTGATCCGCTCGGTATTCTCCTCTTTTCTCACGTACGAAGGCAACACCGTCATCGAGGCGGAAGACGGCGCAGCCGGCCTTGCCCTGTTCCGGGAGAGGCGGCCCGATCTGCTGCTTCTCGACCTCAACCTACCGGGCGATGTCTCCGGCTTCAATCTCCTTGAGAAGGTGGTGGCCGAGAGCCCGGAGACCCCGGTGCTCATCGTCTCCGGGGCCGGCACCGTGCAGCATGTCATAAAGGCCCTGCAACTCGGGGCCTGGGACTTCATCACCAAGCCGGTGGAGGACTTCACCATTCTCGTGCACGCCGTGGCCCGCGCCCTGGAGCGCGCCGAGCTGCTGCGCCAGAAACGGCAATACCAGGAACTGCTGGAATACGAGGTGCAGAAACGCACCGCCGAGTTGCACCAGCGCACCCTCGAGCTCGAAAAGGCCAACCAGGCGCTGAAACTCGAAATCGAGGGCCGCCGCCAGGCCCAGAAGGAGACCGACCGCGAGCGCGCCTTTTTACAGACGCTGCTCGACGGCGTGCTGGAACCGGCCCGGGTGATCGACACCGAATACCGGGTGCTGATGATGAACCAGGCGGCCCGCCAGCTCATGCAGGCTGCCGGCGCCGAGGACGCTCCCTGCTACCGGGCCCTGCACGGCTACGAGTCACCCTGCCGGGGCAGCGGCACACCTTGTATTCTGGAGACGGTGCTCGAAGAAGGCAAAGCCGCCACCACCCTGCACAGGGGCCAGGGGGCCGACGGCGCGGAGAGAATCTACGCTCTGGAGGCCTCGCCCCTGTGGCGCGACGACGGCTCCCTGCGCGGCATCCTCGAAGTGTGCCGGGACATCACCAACCAGGTGAACACCGAGGAGCAGCTCCGCGAGCACGAAACGAGACTCTACCACATCACCCACCACGACGGCCTCACCGGCCTGCCCAACCGGTTGCTGTTCCGCGACCGCTTGCAGCGCAGCATGCTGAAAGCCCAGCGTTCCGGCAACCTGGTGGCGGTGCTCTCCCTGGGCCTCGACCGCTTCAAGAAGGTGAACCAGACCCTGGGCCACAAGATGGGCGATCTGCTGCTGCAGGCCATTGCCAAGCGTCTCGAGAGCTGCCTCCGCAAGAGCGACACGGTGGCCCGCCTCGACGGCGACCAGTTCGGCCTCATCCTCGACGACATCCATGAAACCCAGAACGTCGCCCGGGTAATCCAGAAGATGCTCGACATGCTGGCCGAACCCTACCACATCGACGGTTACGAGCTGTTCGCCACGGTGAGCATCGGGGTGGGCATCTACCCCGCCGACGGCGTGGAGGTCGAAGAGCTCATGCGCTGCGCCGAGGCGGCGATGAACGGCGCCAAGAGCAAGGGCCGCCACACCTACCAGTTCTACAAGGCGGACATGAACGCCCGGGCCCTGGAGGTGCTGCTTCTTGAAAACGGCCTGCGCAAGGCCCTGGACCAGAAGGAGTTCCTGCTCTACTACCAGCCCCAGTATTGCGTTCGAAGCGGGCGGCTCACCGGCATGGAGGCGCTGCTGCGCTGGAAGCACCCGGAGCGCGGCCTGGTCTCACCCATGGACTTTATCCCGCTGGCCGAGGAAACCGGGCTTATCGTGCCCATCGGCGAATGGGTGCTGCGCACCGCCTGCCTGCAGAACAAACGCTGGCAGGACCAAGGCCTGCCGCCGGTGCGGGTGGCGGTCAACCTCTCGGCCCGCCAGTTCCGGCGCCAGCACATCGTGGCGCTCATCGAAAAAACCCTGGAGGAAAGCGGCCTCGCCCCGGAACACCTGGAACTCGAGCTCACCGAGAGCATCGTCATGAGCAATGCCCAGGATACCGTGGCCACCCTGCGCACCCTCAAGAACATGGGGGTGAGCCTGGCCATCGACGACTTCGGCACCGGCTATTCGTCGCTCAGTTACCTCAAGCTCTTTCCCATCGATATCCTGAAGATCGACCGCTCCTTCATCAAGAACATCACCACCGACAGCAACGACTCGATGATCGCCTCCTCGGTCATCGCCCTGGCCCACTCCATGAAGCTCAAGGTGGTGGCCGAAGGGGTGGAAACCGACAAACAGCTCGAGCTCATCACCAAACAGGGCTGCGACTTCGTGCAGGGCTACTACTACAGCCCGCCCCTGCCCACCGAAGAGTTCGGCCTCCTGCTGCGCAGCTCCGGGCGGCAACAACAAACGGAAACGAAACCATGAAGGACGTACTCTTCCTGGTGCTTGCCGGAGTCATCGGCTTCACCACCTTCTTCCTGGCAAGCCGCAAATTCCGCGCCGACTGCGTACCCTGACTGCTGGTCTACGGTTCTCTCGGTATGGGTCTCATATCGTTCGTGCTGTTCAGGTATTTTTTCGGCTGACAGGCTGACAGAAGGGACAAGGTTAAAGGTTAAAGAGCGGGACACAACCGACGGCAAAAGCGAGAAAAAAACACCTTACGGCCTGCCAGCTGGCCAGCGCTTTTAAAAAAAATGCAGATTAACGGCAAACACTACAGAACCATCTGGCCGGAGCCGGCCGATTCTTCGCTGGTGCGGATCATCGACCAGCGCCAGCTCCCCCACCGCTTCGTGACCGAGGACCTGCGCACGGTGGCCGACTTTGCCCGGGCCATCCGCGACATGCACGTGCGGGGCGCCGGGCTCATCGGCGCCACCGCCGGCTTCGGCATGCATGCCGCGGCGCTGGCGGCGCCGGCGGCGGGTTTCGACGACTTTCTCAACGAAGCGGCGGCGACCCTGGTCGCCACCCGGCCCACGGCCAGCAATCTTGCCTGGGCGGTGAGGCGGCAACTGGCCAACCTGGAAAACGGCGGCAGCACCGAAAACAAAAGAAAAAAAATCTTCGAGACCGCCTGCGACATCGCCGACGAGGACGCCGACCATTGCCGCCGCCTGGGCGAGCACGGTCTGGAGCTTCTCCGTGAGATCAGCCGCCGCAAGGGCGGGGCGCCGGTGAACATCCTCACCCACTGCAACGCCGGCTGGCTCGCCTTTGTCGATTACGGCTCGGCCACGGCACCGATCTACGCCGCCCAGCGGGAGGGGATAGCGGTGCACGTCTGGGTGGACGAGACCCGGCCCTGGAACCAGGGCGCCAAGCTCACCGCCTGGGAACTGGCCGAGCAGGGGGTGGCCCACACCCTGATCGCCGACAACACCGGGGGGCATCTCATGCAGCACAACCTGGTGGACATGGTGATCGTCGGCACCGACCGCACCACGAGAACCGGTGATGTGGCCAACAAGATCGGCACCTACCTCAAAGCGCTGGCCGCCCGCGACAACGGCGTGCCGTTCTACGTGGCGCTGCCCTCCTCCACCTTCGACTGGCAACTGCGGGACGGCTTGCGGGAGATCCCCATCGAGGAACGAAGCGGCGAGGAGGTGAAACAAGTCTCGGGACTTGCCGCCGACGGCTCGATCCAGACGGTGCTGGTGGCCCGCGCCGAAACGCCGGCCGCCAACTTCGGCTTCGACGTCACCCCGGCGCGGCTGGTCACCGGCCTCATCACCGAACGCGGCGTCTGCGCCGCCCGCGAGGAGGCCATCCTCGCCCTCTTTCCCGAACACGCTTGAACAAACCCACAAAACGAAGCGGCCTCCCCAGATGAGGAGGCCGCTCCGTTCCTGCTGTTTCCCGGCTATGCCCTATTCCTGTTCATCCCGCTCAGAAAGAGAAAACCGGAAGGTGTTGCGGATGGCCCGGTCCGCCTCGCCGACCTCCTCGACCTCGGTATAGTAGATGGCGTGGCGTCGATGCCGCTTCTCCTGATGTACTCGGAGAGCACGGCAAGGGACTCGACGTGGCGTTGCAGCCACGGCGCCAGGCCATAGACGAAGAGCCAGATGGCCAGCAGCCCGAGGCCGAGGCCCAGCCATCCCTTTGCCTTGGAGGCGGGCCGTTTGCCGCAGCCCGCCTCAGCGGTCGCCTTGCATGCCGTCATGCTCAGTGTCCCCATGGTTGCTCCCTTAGATCTTCGCGGTAATGTCCGGGAAGACGAGGAAGAACATGATGTAGGCCATGAGCAGGGTCAGGGCCAGGTTGAAGGACTGGCCACAAACGTAGAGGATGAGGGGCTTGCCGCCCTTGAAGTGGTGCTTGAGCTCACGGAAATTGGTGGCCAGGCCGATGCTCACGAAGGCCAGGCAGAAGAACCAGCCGCGGAACATGCGGGTGAAGCCACGCAGCACGCCGTGATCGAGGACGGCGGCCCCCACCGCCTCGCCCATGCTGGCGTAAAGACCCGAAAAGATGATTGAAGCGGCGATAAAGCCCAGCACGAACTTCGGAAAGCGCAACCAGATCTCGCCGAATCCCACCTTCTGGCCGGGCTCGCACTCGTACTTGGCGCACCAGTAAACCGCCACACAGAAGGCGATGACGCCGATCAGCACGTTCTGGATCATCTTGATGGTGGCCGCGGTGTAGAGGGCGCGCTCGCTCAGGAAGGCGCCGGCCGCCGCCACCGCGCCGGTGGCGTCGATGGTGCCGCCCATCCAGGCGCCGCCCAGCACGTGGTCCATACCGGTGGCCTTGATCACCGCCGGCATCACCACCATCATGATGGAAGTGAAGACCAGGGAAAGGCCGACGGCCAGGGTCAATTCTTCCTTCTTGGCCCGGCAGGCGGCGGCGGTGGCTATCGCCGCCGAGACGCCGCACACCGACATGTCGGCGGAGATCACCATGTTGAGGGTGGGCGAGGGCATCTTGAGCACCTTCTGACCGAAGAGGAAGGTGGTGACCAGCACGATGGGGGTCACTACCCAGGCCACGAAGATGCCGGGCACGCCGATGGCCAGGATCTTGCCGAAGAGGATCTCGGCGCCCAGCAGCACGAGACCGGTCTTGATGTAGTATTCGGTCTGCACGGCGGGCATCACCCACTTCGGCGTGCCCACGGTGTTGCTGATCAGCAGGCCGAAGACGATGGCCCAGGCGGCGTAGCCGATGCCGTATTCCTTCATGGTGGCCTGCCCCTCCATCATGTAGGAGAGCACGGCGATAAGGAATACCAGCGGAAAACCGAGCATGAAAGCACCGGCCTTGCCGTTCATGAACTGCATGCCCACCGCGAAGATGAGGGCGAGCACGACCATCAGACCGAGAAGGGAGGGGATCTGGTTGTAGGCCTTGTTCTTGGTCTTCTTCTTGGCGTCTGAGGCCTTACGGTGAGCGGCCCGCCAGTCGGCAATGCTCTCCTTGGCGGCAGCGTTCAGGGCGGCATTCTGGAACCCGGCGACGGCCGCCGCTTCCTGGGCCCCTTTGGCCGTGGCCAAAGCCGCATCTGCTTTGGCCTGGGCCTCTTCATACTTGGGCAGGGCCTTGGCGTTCTTGGCCTCGGCACCGGCCTCGTCCATCATCAGGGACTGGATGGGGTTGTCCTTCCAGCCGTGGGGCTTGTTCATGAAATTCTTTATTTTCTTGGCGTAATCAAGGTCTGTCGCCTTGACCTTGGCGGACGCGTCACTCGCCTTAAACCACTCGATGGTCTTGAAGGGAGCGCGCTCCTTCTCCGCCGCCATGGTCTGTTCGGCCTTGGCGATGGTTTCGTGCATGTTCTCCGGCGGCCGCGGCAGAAAGATCATCATGCCCACCGCCAGCAGGATGAAACCGAGCCAGATGGCCCAGTAATCCTCCTTCTTCCAGAGGTCCGACAACTTGGCTTCCGCCTTGTCGCGCACGACCTCGACCTGCTTTGCCTGTTCCTGCCTGCTTTCGTCCGCCATGGGCCGACCTCCTCTGCATGGGGAAAGAAACGATGCCGGCGGGCAGCCCAGTACCGCCCCAGCCCGGGACATCACGCCATGCGGAGCAAGCCACATGCCACAAAGTGCCACAAAAACAATTCCCCGGGAAGCGCTGTCATGTTAAAACGTTAGAGAATCGGCAGCGAAACCCGACGGCAACCCGCCTCCGACCCGACCCAGCCGGAGGCGCCGCCGGCCGGCGCCACTGCCGCCGCCTGGCGGCAGCGTCGCGTTCAGTTCTCCGCCCCTTTTGGAGAGGATACTTCCACCATGGCACAGCCCCCACCATCGCCGCCCCCCAGGAGAAAGCCCGGCCTGCAAGCGACCTTTCTCCTGGGCCTGGCGGTCATCCTCCTCTGCTTCAGCGGCCTGGCCGCCGGCCTCATCTACCAGCACGAAAAAAAGAACCTGGAAGAGGACATCTTCCGCCAGACCGACCTGATGCTGGCGGCGGCCGCCGCCACCCGCCACTACGTCCAGGAAACCCTGCGGCCCCGGATGTTCGAGACCCTTGGAAAAGATGTGTTCCTTCTCGAGGCGATGTCCTCCTCCTTCGTGAGCCGGGAGACCATGGAGCAGTTCGGCCGCTCCCTGCCCGGCTTCACCTACCGGCGGGTGGCGATAAACGCCCGCAACCCGCGGTTCGAAGCCGATCCCTTCGAAGCGTCGGTCATCCGCCGCTTCGCCGCCTCTCCCCAGGAGCAGAACTGGCAGACCATGCGGGAGCTGGACGGCACCAGACACTTCGTGCGCTTTCAGCCGGTGCGCTACGACGCCCCCTGCCTGGCCTGTCACGGCGAACCAACAGCGGCGCCCCCCGGGATAGTGACCCGCTATGGCGACCGGCGTGGCTTTCACCAGAAAGCGGGCAGCATTGCCGGCCTGGTGAGCGTCTCGGTGCCCGTCGATATCGGGCTCGCCCAGGTGCGGGAAACCGCTTTTTCGGTATTCAGCACCCTCTTTCTCACGGTTTTCTTTCTCTACGGCATCATCTGCTTCTTTTTCAACCGGGTGATTATCCAAAATCTGCGGAGCGTGCTCGTTCTCTTCCGGCACGGCCTGGCCGACGAAAAAGGCTCGGAGCTCTTCGAGCGGGCCCGGCGCCAGGACGAAATCGGCGAGTTGAACCAGGTGGCCGGCCTGATGGCAGACCACCTGGAGGAAAACCGGCACCGCCTGCAGGATTACGCCGACAACCTGGAAGAGAAGGTGGAAGAGCGCACCCGGCTCCTGGAAGAATCCCAGAAGAGGCTGCACAGCCAGATCGACGCCCGCAACCGGGAACTGCACTGGTTCAACTCCATCGCCGAACTCACCGCCCAGGCCAACCGGATCGACGACATCCTGCCCCAGATGCTTTGCCAGACCCTGGAAATCGTTGCCGCCCAGGGGGCTGCCATCTACCGGCTCGACCGCGAAGCCCGCCGCCTGGAGCTACTGGCCATGGAAAACGCTGCCGGGTTGCCGGATTTTATCGGTCTCGACGACCGAAGCGGCGCAGGGGAGCCCGAGGCCGACTGCCCCATGCGGCAGGCGGCCTGCGGCCGCATGCATTTCTGCCGGGCCGCCGACCGCACCACCCTCTACGTACCGCTCTGCTGCCGGGACCGGGTGCTGGGGGTGGCGGCTTTCACCGGTGCCACGGTGGGCGAGACGGAAGAGCAAACCAAGGAGCTCCTTTTTTCGGTGGGCCGCCAGATCGGCATCTCCCTGGAAGCCCTGGAGAGCCTCGGCGCCCTGCGGCGCAGCCGGGAGGTGCTGCAATCGGTGGTGGACGGCATCACCGACATGATCGTGCTGCTCGACGGCGACTGCCGGGTACGCATGGCCAACACGGCCTGCGGCCTGCAGGCCAACCTCAGCCCGAAGGAATTGATCGGCCGGCCGGTGGCCGACCTGCCCCTTTCCCCCAACCCCTTCGTGCTCTGCTCCTCGGTGCTGCGCCGGCGCCCCGAGCAGGCGGTGCTCGAGCTCTTCCACGGCGACCACGGCGAAATCTTCGAGGTCCACTTCTTTCCGGTAAACGGACCCGACGGCCGGGTTGAACGCCTGGTCTGCTACGCCAAGGAGGTAAGCGAACAGCGCCGGGTGGAGAGCCGCATCCAGCAGACCGAAAAACTCCTCGCCTTGGGCCAGTTGGCCGCCGGGGTCGCCCACGAGATCAACAACCCCCTGGGAGTGATCCTCTGCCACACCGACATCCTGCAGGAAGAGCTCGCTGAAAACGAGTCCGCCCGGCAGGACGTGCGCACCATCGAGCGCCACGCCAGAACCTGCCAGAAGATCGTCGCCGATCTGCTCAACTTCGCCCGCAGCCGCAAGGCCCGCCGGAGTCCCACCGAAATCAACCGGCTGCTGGAGGAATCCCTGGCCATGCTCGCCACCCACCTCCGGCACGGCTCTTTCAGGCTCGACCTGGAGCTTGCCGCCGACCTGCCCGTCCTCGAGGTCGACCCCGACCGGCTGCGCCAGGTGTTCGTCAACATCGCCATGAACGCGGTGCAGGCCGGCGGCGAGAGCGGCGGCGAACTGCGGGTGAAGAGCAGCCTTGCCGAAAACGGCAAAACCGTCATAATCATGGAGGACAACGGCGAAGGCATCGACGAGGCGGCGCTGCCCAGGATCTTCGACCCCTTTTTCACCACCAAGGAGCCGGGCCAGGGCACCGGCCTCGGCCTTTCCATCTCCCATGCCATCGTCCACGAGCATGGCGGCAGCCTGCGGGCCGAAAACACTCCCGAGGGCTGGACCCGCTTCACCATCGAACTGCCGGCCCCGGCCGCCGGCCTGGGAAACGCCCCGAAATGAGCACCGACCATCTTCTCATCGTCGATGACGAACCGGACCTTCTCTCCGGCCTGCAACGCCTCATCGGCCGCCACCTGCCGAAGCTGCGCATCACCACCTGCGGCTCCGGCGGCGAAGCCCTGGAGCGGGCGGCCACCTCCTCCTTTTCCGCCGCCCTCATCGATCTGCAGATGCCGGAGATGAACGGCCTCGACCTGCTCGAGAGGCTCCAGAAGCTCGACCCGCGGCTCACCGTGGTGCTGATGACCGCCTACGGCAGCATCGAGACGGCGGTGGCGGCCATGAAGCGGGGGGCCTACGATTTCCTCGCCAAGCCCCTGGACCGGGAGATGCTTCTGCGCACTTTGGACAAAGCCCTCGAGCGCAACCGTCTGCTGCGGGAAAACACCGAGCTGCGGCGGCAGGCCGGCGACCGGTCGCCGCTTGCCGGCCTCATCGGCCAGTCGCCGGCCATGCGGCGGCTGCACGACGGGATGCGCACCGCCGCCGCCACCGACTACACCGTTCTGGTGCGGGGCGAGTCCGGCACCGGCAAGGAACTGGTGGCCCGGGCCCTGCACGACCTCAGCCCCCGCCGCTCCCGGCCCTTCGTGATGGTGAACTGCCCGGCCATCCCCGAGCATCTTCTGGAGAGCGAGCTCTTCGGCCACCGCCGGGGTGCCTTCACCAACGCCGACCGCGACCGCCGGGGCCTCTTCGAGGAAGCCGATGGCGGCACCATCTGCCTCGACGAAATGGGCGACATCCCGGTATCGGTGCAGACCAAGCTGCTGCGCGTCCTGCAGGACCAGGAAATCCGCGCCCTGGGCGAGAGCCGCACCAAAAAGGTCGATGTCCGGGTCATCGCCTGCACCAACCGCAACCTGGAGGAGATGATCAGCGACGGCCGCTTCCGCGACGATCTGTTCTACCGGCTGCACGTCATCACCCTCCGCACCCCGCCGCTTCGGGAGATGCGCGAGGACATCCCGCTGCTGGCCGAACATTTCGCTCTGCAGACCTGCGCCGAGCTCGACCTGCCCCGCCGCCGCTTCAGCGCCGGGGCTCTGGAGGAACTCGGCCGCCGCGACTGGCCGGGAAACGTCCGGGAACTGCAGAACGCGGTGCGGCGGGCCATCATTTTCTGCCCCGGCGACGAGGTCGGCCCCCTGCAGCTTAGCGGCCTGGACGAAAGCGGCTACCGCGCCGCACCTCTTTCCACCGCCGGACCCCGGCCCGACAGTTCCCTCGAGCCCTACAAAGCGGCCAAGGAAAAGCTGCTTGCCTCCTTCACCGAGGAATATCTTTCCCGGCTGCTGGCCGCCACCGACGGCAACGTGACGCGGGCAGCGGAGATCTCGGGGCTGACCCGCACCGCTCTCCAAAAGATCCTGCGGCGGAGCGATATTCCCGCGAAAAATTTCAGAAAAGAAGAAGAGGGCTAGGCAAGCCAGGGGGGAAACAGATGAGCGGGGCCGGAGTGCGACAACAGGGGGTCAGCTTTTGTTGCGCTTCTCCATGAGGTCCTCGAAGCAGTCGGGGCACATGCCGTGGGTGAAGGTGGCGCCCGAGTGGCGGCCGATGTACTCCTCGACTCCCGCCCAGAACCCCTGGTCGTCACGGATCTTCTTGCACCAGGCGCAGATCGGAATGAGGCCCTCGAGCTTTTTGATCTTGGCCAGGGCCTCCTGCAGCTCGCGGGTGAGGCGGCGGCGCTCTTCTTCCATCTTGTGCTTGTAGAGCGCCATGTCGATGGTGATGGCCAGGCCGTGGTCGTCGAAAGGTTTCACCAGGTAGCCGAAGGGTTCGGTCTCCCTGGCCCGCTGCAGAATGGAGCGGTCGGTGTGGGAGGTGAGATAGACCACCGGCAGCGACAGCTCGGCCACCATCCGGCGGGCCGTCTCGATGCCGTCCAGGGGGCCGGCCAGGATGACGTCCATGAGCACCAGATCCGGCCGCTGCCGCTTCACTTGGAGGAGAGCCTCCTCGCCGCTTGCCGCGATGCCGGCCACCCGGTAGCCGGAATCCTCGAGACTCGCCCGGATGTCCTCGGCGATGATCCGGTCGTCCTCGACGATGAAAATGGTAGCACCGCTCATCTCTCTCTCCCTTCTTGTTTCCGCCGCTAACCGGCTTTACTCTTCCTGCCCCTGCCGCCCAGGCCCGCTCCGGGCGCTTGCCCTGCTCTCCTGCCCGGGACCGAACCGGATCCGGAACTCGGCGCCCGGGCCGGGGACCACGGTGAGCCTGCCCTTGAGCTGGTCCTCGGCGAGGATGGACACCAGGCGCAGGCCCAGGGACTGGTCGCCGTCCAGGCTCTGGCCCGGCGGCAGGCCGCAGCCGTTGTCGGCCACCACCAGTTCGTAGCCATCTTGCCGTTGCCGGAAGGCGATGCGGATCTCGCCGCTTGCTCCGTCGGGAAAGGCATGCTTCAGGGCATTGGTAACCAGTTCGTTGACGATCAGCCCACAGCTGATCGCCCGGCCCACCTCGAGCCGCACGTCGTCGGTCTCCAGCCGGAGGCCGATGCGCTGGCGGCGCACGGCGTAGAAACGGAAGAGATCGGCCACCAGGTCGCGGATATAGTCCTCGAAACGGATATTGGCGAGATCCCTGGAGCGGTAGAGTTTCTCGTGGATCAGCGCCATGGCCCTGATCCGGTTCTGGCTCTCGCGCACCATCTCGGCAAACTGCTCGTCCTTGATGGCCCGGCTCTGCAAACGCAGCAGGCTCGAGATCACCTGCATGTTGTTCTTCACCCGGTGGTGGACTTCGCTGAGCAATACATCCTTTTCCTCCAGCGACTTCTTGATCGCCGCCTCGGCCTGGCGCCGCTCCTCGACCTCGGCCCGCAGCTTGCGGTTGGCCTCCAGCAGGTCCAGGGTGCGTTCCTCCACCAGATCCTCGAGTTGGGCCTGGTAGCGGTCGAGTTCCTGTTCGCTCTCCTTGCGCTCGGTGATGTCCCGCACCACCGCCACCACGTTGTTCTGGCCCTGCAGAGGCATGGCGGCGAGCGACAGTTCCATCGGGAAGCGAACGCCGTCGCTCCGGAGCCCGGTCATCTCCATGGTGGTGCCCTCGCCCCCCTTGCCGGCCACCATCAGCCGCCGCAGAATGGACATGAAAATGGCGATCTCCTCGTCATCGGCGAGGAAGGTGGCAAGCGAGCTGCCCACCGCCTCCTGGGCCCGGAGGCCGAACATGCGCTCGGCGGCCGGGTTCCAGAACAGCAGAAGCCCCTGCTCGTCCACCATGACGATGGCGTCCTGCACCGTGTCGGTGATCGAGCGCAGGGCGTTTTCCCGGTCCTGCAGGGCCTGGCGGGCGGAATGGAGCTTGGTGACGTCGACGAAACTCTCGAGCAGATGGCGGCGGCCGTCGAGCTGCACGGAAACCACGGTCTTCATGATCGGCACCCGCTCGCCGACGGCGGTGAGCAGCACCCGCTCGGAGTTGTCCACCTCCTGGCCGAGATCGGTGATCGGGCATTCCCGCACCCTGGCCGGACAGATGAACTGGTGGCAGACGGCGCCGATGATCTCCTGGTGGGGGGCGCCGATCATCCGCACCGCCGCCGGGTTGGCCTCGACGATGCGGTGGGTCTCGGCGTCGATCAGCACGATGCCGGTCATGATCGCCCGCATCATGGTCTGCAGCCGGTCTTCGCTCTCCCGCAGAGCGAGCTCCGCCTGCCGGGCCTCGGTGATGTCGAGGGTGAATTCGATCATCTGCACCACCCGGCCGGCCCCGTCCTTCACCGGATAGCCATGCACCTCCACGGTGCGCGGCTGCCCCTGGGCATCGAAATGGATGTGCTCGCAGGAGAAAGGCTCACCGGTGCGGCGCACCACCTCCAGAGGGCAGGGGTGCTCGGCGGAATCGCAGGGGGTCTGCCGGTTGTGGGTCAGGGCGTAGCAGGTCGTCTTTTCGGAACCGACGGCGAGGGCGGTTTCATTGGCCAGGGCAACGCTGTGGTCGGCAACGTTGATGACGTAAAAAGGAAAGGTGAGAGATTCGAGGATGGTGCGCAAAAAACCGGCGGCCTGGCCGCTTCCGGCTTCGGTGCCAGTTGGGCGGGAAAGGTCTGGGATTTCAGGCTTTGTCATAATCTCTCCTTTCCCCGTGGTTCGCGAAAACAGCCTAACGGTGCCGGAAGGCAATCATTCTGCCATGCCGCCGGCGGAAGCACCAGAGAAAAAAACGGCAACCAACCACCAGGCCCGCCTCTTCGGCCCGCTCAAGATCAAGCCATTTCCCGCAGGATATCGGCTATCGCCACCCTGCCCCGCGCCGGCCGCCCGGTTGCCCGGCAGAACTCATCGTTAAGCTCGGCCAGGGCTCCGTTCCAGCCGTCGAGCAGGAGCAGTTCGTCGATGCCGAAGGGGTAGCCGTCGTCAAAATTCTCGGGACAGGCCGACACCTCCACCGCCTCTTCCTCGGGCAGCACATAGCCCACCGGCAGACCGTGGGTGCGGCAGATGAAGGGGCGGGACGGATAGATCAGGCAGAGTCCCTGGTCGAGCAGCGGGCAAAGGTTTTCCACCCTTGCCGCCCGGAGCACTGCCTGTTGCCGAACTCCGGGGACCAGCCCTGCCAGGGCCCGGGCCACGGCCTCGGCCTCGACGGCCAACAGAGAGAGCGGGCCGCAACAAGACGCGCACCCCGGCCGGCAACGGAGACGCTCTTGGTGGAGAAGCGCCACCCGTTCGGTCTCGGCGTCGAGCCCGGCCACCAGTTCACGATAACGCCGAAGCAATTCTTCCACCGGTTGTCCAGGCGGTTGTTCAGTGAGCTGTTCAGGCATCGTCTCCGCCTCCGGCCCGCTCGTCTTCTCCCTCGGCCAGGAGCCGCAGCTCCGCCGGCAGCTCCTTGTGGTTCTTGACACCGAGCTCCCGCAACTCGCCTGCCCGGCGCACCAGGTTGCCGCGGCCGGTGGCAAGCCGGCCGTAGGCCATCTGGTATGCCTCCCGGGCCCGGTCGAGCTTGGCGCCCACGTCCTGCAGAGCCTCGACAAAGCCCACGAATTTGTCGTAGAGTTCGCCGCCGCGCCGGGCGATCTCCCGGGCGTTGCGGTTCTGGTCGTCGTAGCGCCAGAGGTTGTGCACGGTGCGCAGTACGGCAAGAAGGGTCGAGGGGCTGGCCAGCAGGATGGAGTTTTCGAAGGCCTCGGCAAAAAGCCCGGGCTCGGCCTGCACCGCCAGGTGAAAAGCGGGCTCCACCGGCAGAAAGAGGACCACGAAGTCGAGGGATTGCACCCCCTGCAGCTCACTGTAGCGTTTGTCACCCAGGGTCTTGATGTGAGCCCGCAGGGAGCCCAGGTGAAGGCGCAGTTGCCTGCTCCGCTCCTCCTCGCCGTCCGCCGCGCAGTACCGCTCGTAGGCAGTGAGCGACACCTTGGCGTCGACGATCACCTGCCGGCCGCCGGGCAGGTGAACCACCACGTCGGGCCGCCGGCTGCGGCCGGAGTCGTCGAGAAGGCTCTCCTGGGTCTCGTATTCCCGGCCCCGGCGCAGCCCGGAGATCTCGAGGAGCCGTTCGAGCACGATCTCGCCCCAGACCCCCTGGCTCTTCGACTCGCCCTTCAGGGCCCGGGTCAGGTTCTCGGCCTCGACGGAGATCCGCTGGTTGAGGTCCTTCAGGTTGCCTATTTCATGGAAGAGCGACAGCCGGTCCTTGGACTCCCGGTCGTAGACGTCGTCGATCCGTTGCCGGAACTCCCGGAGCTGCTCGCGCACCGGCCCCAGCAGCCCTTCGAGCTGCTGGCGGTTCTGCTCGGTGAAACGGCTTGATTTCTCCTCGTAGATCCGCTGGCCGAGTTCCTTGAATTCGAGACCCAGGCGCTGGCGGGCATCTTCCAGAAGAGCCAGTTTCTCGGCTCCCTGGCGGCGCTCCTCGTCGAGCAGGGTAGAAAGCTCGGCTTCCCGGGCCTTCAAGGCGGCAAGCGCTTCCTGGAGGGCAGTAAGACGACCGGCGGTCTCCCGGCCGGCCGCCTCCAGAACCGGGATGCGGCCATTTTTCTCCTCCGCCGCGGCCCGCCGCTCGATTTCCCGGGCCAGCCGGCCACGGAGCTCCTCCTCTTCCGCCCGCAGCCGGCCAACTTCCTGCCGCTCGTCGACGAGTTGGCTTTCCGCGGCCAGCAACCGCTGCTGCCAGAGCTTTTCCTCGGCCAGCAATCGGCCCTCCAGGCGCTCGCAGCGGGCCGCCAACCGGCTCCAGACGAGGAGCCCGCCAAGGGCCGCGCCGGTAAGCGCCGCACTCGCACTTATCACCACCAGTTCCAGATCCATATTTTTCGTAAGCGGTCACAGGGCACCGCATCTGCTTTGTCATCGGCCGATTCGCATACCCGGTGTATAGCGAACCGACCTCTTTCGCGCATCTGCGGCACTCTGTGACCGCTTGCGTCGAGATAATCCGTCCGTTTTTTTACGCGAACCCGTGATCGGTTACTCTTTTTCGGCTTGTCTTTTCATTTCGGTCCTGCCAAGCTGCCCCACGACAACCCAAGCGAGTGTAGCATGTTTTCCCGAGCCTGGTAAGCTCGCTTTTGCAGACAACAGCGCATGGCAACCGTTACCGGCCGCCCTGCCGCATTTTCCAAAATGCCACGACGAAACCAATGTATATCGACATTCTGCAACCGCCGCCCGCCGACATCCCGCAGCGCCGTCACCGCCTGCTGCGTTGGAGCGGCCTGTTCCTGTTCTGTATTTTCTGCGCGCTGCTGGTCGGCGGCTGGCGGATACTGTTCGACTCCGGCCGCGACGCACTGCTCGAAAACATCGCCCTGGGCCTCTTCGTGACCGCCGCCTTCGCCTTTGTCTACACCACCGAGAAACTTCTGGACTTCCGCGGCCTCTCTTCGGAGCAACAGAAAAAAATCGATTGTTTGTCCGGGCAGCACCCGGAGATAGAACGCTATTGCCGGCGGCTGGCCACCCAGGGCCGGGCCCTGACCGTTGCCGAGCACGAGGCCCTCGCCGCCTGGGCCGAGACCCGGCTGGCAACCGGGACAAACGAGGCGGAAGAGCCGCGCTGAAGCCGGAAACGTGCGCTTGACACCGGGGGGCAAAAACACTTTAATGCTCCCCATGCGGCACGGAAAAGCCAAAATCATTCTGACCGGTTACCGGGCAAGCGGGAAAACCCTGGTGGGACATATCCTGGCCTCCCGGCTGGGGATCGGTTTTCTCGACACCGATGCCGAAATCCAGAAGCGCCAGGGGCAAAGCATCGCGGAGATGGTGGCGGCCCACGGCTGGCCCTTTTTCCGGGCCCTCGAGAAAAAGATGCTCGCCGAACTGGCCGGCCGCGAAGAGCTGGTGATCGCCACCGGCGGTGGCGCCATCATGCACGAGGAAGAATGGCAGCGGCTCAAGGAGAGCGGCTTGGTGGTCTGGCTGCAGGCCGATCCGGCCACCATCGGCCAGCGCCTGGCGGCGGACGCGGCCAGCCACGGCCAACGCCCCTCCCTCACCGGCAGCGACGTGCTGGCGGAGATCAGCGACCTGCTGGCAACCCGCGAACCCTTCTACCGCAAGGGCTCACACCTTGCCGTTGACACAGTGAACCGAAGTGCCGAAGAGATTGCCGACCAGATCCTCTCGCATCCGGCATTAACAGGCCGCTGACCGGCGCCGCCCTCTGAAACCCAACAACCGCTGCCGTACCGGCAATTTCCTCCAACGGGAGACAGTCACAAAAAAATGTCAGGAAACACTTATGGAAAAGCGTTCCGGGTCACCACCTGGGGCGAGTCCCACGGCACCGGCATCGGCGCGGTGATCGACGGCTGCCCGCCGGGCATCCCGCTCGACGCCGAGCACATCCAGCAGGACCTCGACCGCCGGCGGCCCGGCAAGGGCGGCGGCGAGAGCCCGCGCAAGGAACCGGACCGGGTGGAGATCCTCTCCGGCGTCTTCGAGGGCTACACCACCGGCACCCCCATCGCGCTGGCGATCTTCAACAAGGACGCCCACTCGAAGTCCTACGATCACCTGCAGGAGATCTTCCGGCCCGGCCACGGCGACTTCACCTATCTCAAGAAGTACGGCATCCGCGACCACCGCGGCGGCGGCCGGGCCTCGGCCCGGGAGACCGCGGCCCGGGTAGCGGCCGGTGGCGTGGCCCGGCGGCTGCTGGCGGCCCGTGACATAACCGTCACCGCCTATACGGTGGCGGTGGGCGAAGAATCGACCGACAACCGCTTTCTCGAGGAGATCACCGGAAACCGCCTGTTCTGCCCGGACAACGAGGCAGCGGCCCGCATGGAAGAGCACATCGACCAGGTGCGGCGGGCGGGCGACACCCTGGGCGGCGTGGTCGAGATCCTGGTCTCCGGTTGCCCGGCGGGCTTGGGCGACCCGGTGTTCGACAAGCTCGACGCCACCATCGCCCACGCGCTGATGTCCATCGGCGCCGTCAAGGGCGTCGAGATCGGCGCCGGCTTCGAGGCCGCCCGCCTCAGGGGCTCCCAGAACAACGACCCGATCACCCCGACGGGTTTCCAATCCAACCGGGCCGGCGGCATTCTGGCCGGCATTTCCAACGGCGAAGCCATCGTTGCCCGGGTGGCGGTCAAGCCCATCCCCTCCATCGGCCAGGAGCAGACCACCGTCAACTTGGCCAACCAGCCGGTGACCGTAAAGATCGGCGGCCGCCACGACATTTCGGCCATCCCCCGTATCGTGCCGGTCTGCGAGGCGATGATGGCCCTCACCGTGGCCGACCACCTGCTGCGCCAACAGGCGGTGCGCATCCTGCGCTGACCGTGAACCAAAAACCTGCCCCGCGGATGCCATGAAGAAAAAAGCCCAGGTCAGAAACATCTGGATGGTGAGCCGGGAATACGACCCCATCGCCGGCGCCGGCGGCGTCAAGGACGTCTGCCGGCAACTGGCCGAGGCCCTTGTGGCCAAAGGCTGCCGGGTGAGCGTGGTGCTGCCCCGCTACGGCTTCATCGACCCGCAGAACCTGGGCTTCCGGCAGCAGGCCCTGGCGCTCGACCTCGACATGCATTACGCCCTCGAGGAGCGGCGGGAAACCGTGGGCTTCTGGAAGAAGAAGACGGCCGGGGTCACCCTCTACCTGGTGGAGGCCGACCGCTTCCGGGAAAAACGGGCGGTCTACACCTACACCGCCGAGGATGAAAACGAAAACGCCTTTCACTTCAAGGGCAGCGGCCATTTCGACTATTTCGCGGTGAACGTCCTGCTGCAGAAGGCGGCCCTGGCGCTTCTGGTGGCCACCGGCCAGCGGCCCGATGTCATCCACTGCCACGACGGCCACACCGCCCTGCTGCCGGCCATGCTCCGGGAAATCGAGGGCTACCGCCACTACTTCGGCGCCACCGGCGCCGTGGTCACCGTGCACAACGCCGGCTCCGGCTACCACCAGGAGGTGGCCGACCTGCCCTTTGCCCGGGCGGTGACCGGCCTGCCCCAGGCCGTGGTCCAGGGCCACCTGCTGGACGGCTCGTTCGACCCCTTCCTGGCCGCCGCCCCCTACGCGATCCTCAACACGGTGAGCGAAAACTACGCCCGGGAACTGCGTGAGACCGACGACGACGCCCGCACCGGCTGGCTCGGTCACCGGCTCCTGGCCCACGGCGTTTTCCTGCAGGGGATCACCAACGGCATCAACCCGGCGGATTTCTCGCCCCTCGAGCCCGACCGCCTCGGCCTTGCTGCGGCCTTCGATCCGGCCGCCGGGGATCTGGCCGGCAAGCGGGCCTGCAGGGCGGCGCTCACCGCCGCCCTGCAGCGGGGCATGGCCGGCATCGTGCAGCACGGACACCTGGCCGACGCCCCCCGATCGCCCCTTTTTTCCTTCATCGGCCGCTTCACCGAGCAGAAGGGGGTGGACGTGCTGCTGGGCGCTCTCCGCTCGCTCCTCGAAAAGGACCACGAGTTCCAGATCCTCGCCCTGGGCACCGGCGACCGCGGTCTGGAGCAGGCTTTTGCCGCCATTTCCGGGGCCGAGCGCTACCGCGGCCGGGTCTGCGCCCTGCAGGGCTTCGACCCGGCGCTCGCCAACCAGGTCTACGCCGCCGGCGATTTCTTTCTCATCCCCTCGCGCTACGAGCCCTGCGGGCTCACCGACTACATCGCCCAGCTCTTCGGCAACCTGCCCATCGTCCATCACGTGGGGGGGCTTGTCAAGGTGGTGGACAAGGTCACCGGCTTCACCTACCACGGCAACACCGCGGACAACCTGGAGGGTGCAATGCGGCGGGCCATCCGGCTCTACCGGGAGAATCCCGGCCAACTCCGGGAGATGCAGATGAAAGCCGTGCTCCATATCCAGCGCCACTACACCTGGGAGTCGGTGGTGGAGCGCTATCTCGCCCTCTACGCCAACGCCCTGCACCTCGCGCCGGCCAACCGCGACGCCTGATTGCCCCTCGCCAGAGCCGCCCTCAAACCACTGGCATTTAAAAAAAATTCCAACTATTATTGAAAATTCGACCAGCGCCACCGGCACGGTTTGC
>JBFHWX010000032.1:0-25001 GCA_041599275.1 Desulfobulbales bacterium
CCGGCGCGGCAGCCTGCCGCCGCCGCTGGCCGGCACCCTGGTCACCCGCTACGGCGAAAAGAAAGAGCATGGCGTGTCGGCGGTCGCCGCCTCCAAGGGCATCGACATCACGGCGCCGGCCGGCACCCCGGTGCGCGCCGTCTACCCCGGCCGGGTGATCCACGTCGGCTACCTGCGGGGTTACGGCAACATGATCATCATCGACCACGGCGATCTCTACTTCACCCTGCTCTCCCGGGTCGAGAGCTTCACCAAGAAGGTGGGCGAGCGGACCGAGGCCGGCGAGGCCATCGGCCGGGTGGGCGACGATGTCGACCTTTTGGGCCAGGGTGTCCACTTCGAGATCCGGCGAGGCGCCGAAACCATGGACCCCCTGGAATGGATAGACAGCAGCCGCCTGGCTGGCCTGCGCCAACCCTAAACCGACTCTTTTTCCCCTCCGGGCCCATTGACCCACAGGAACAGCGATGCCCACACCCTCTCCCCGCCGCTTTCTTTCCCTGGCCGCTTTGCTTTTGCTGCTGGCCGCCTTTCTCGCCCCGTCTGCCGGCCGGGCCTCGGACGAGGTGGAGCAGACTTACAAAAACCTGGAAATCTTTGCCAATGTCCTGAGCATCATCCAGAACTACTACGTCGAGGAGGTGGAGAGCCAGACGGTGATCGAAGGAGCGGTGAAGGGTATGCTCCTCGACCTCGACCCCCACTCCTCCTACCTTACCCCGGAGGATTTCAAGGAGCTGCAGGTGGAGACCCAGGGCAGCTTCAGCGGCATCGGCATCGAAATGACCATAAAAGACGGGGTGCTCACCGTGGTTTCCCCCATCGAGGGCACGCCGGCGGCGGCGGCCGGGGTGCTGGCCGGCGACCGGCTGCTGCAGATCGACGGCGAGACCACCAAGGACATGAATATGATGGAGGCGGTGAAGCGGCTGCGCGGCGCCCAGGGCACCACGGTCACCATTACCATCCACCGCGAGGGCTGGCCGGAGCCCCGGGACTACCCGCTTACCCGTGACGTGATCCCCATCTATTCCGTCAAGTGGGAGGTGCTCGAGCCGGGTTATGGCCTGGTCCGGATCACCAACTTCCAGACCAATACCGCCACCGATCTGGCCGCCGCCCTCAAGGAAATGACCAACTCAGGACCGATCAAGGGCCTGGTGCTCGACCTGCGCAACAACCCCGGCGGCCTGCTCGACCAGTCGATCCGGGTCACCGACTTCTTCCTCGACAAGGGCGCCATCGTCTCCACCCGCGGCCGGCTGCGGGACCAGAACGCCGAATACACCGCCCGCAGCTTCGGCGAAAAGTACAGCGCGCCGATGACGGTGCTGGTCAACGAAGGCTCGGCCTCGGCCGCCGAGATCGTGGCCGGCGCCCTCCAGGACCACAAACGGGCGGTGATCGTCGGCACCCAGACCTTCGGCAAGGGCTCGGTACAGACCATCATCCCCATGGACAACGGCGCCGGCCTGCGGCTCACCACGGCCCGTTACTACACGCCCAACGGCACCTCCATCCAGGCCAAGGGCATCACCCCCGACGTGGTGGTGGCCGCCGCCGCCACCGACCCGGCCAAGAGCGGAAACGGCCAGGTGCTGCGCGAGCAGGACCTGCCCCACCACATCGAAAACGATACCCCCAGCCGCCAGGAGGAAACGCCCGAAACCGCCGGCAGCCCGGACCAGGCCCCGAAACTGCCGGCCACCGACACCAGGAAGCTCGCCGAGGACAACCAGTTGCACACGGCGCTGCTCATTTTGAAGAATCTGGCGGGCAGGGGGAAGTAGGGAGTGGGGCGTGAGAGGTGAGAGGTGAGAGGTGAGAGGTGAGACGGGAGACGGGAGACGTAAGACGGGAGACGTGAGACGTAAGACGTATAGAGCAGACCACGGCTCAACGGAACCAGCGGTTACGGGTTGAAACCGACCGAGACCATTTACACAAAATTTTTAACAGGCTCACCAGCGGCGGCCAGCGAACTTGACGGGACGTTCTGCTCTTTCAGCACGGCTGGCAGGTGACAGGCAGACGCTTTCTCTTCTCCCGTCTCCCGTCTCCCGTCTCCCCCGTCTCCCTTCTTACGTCTCCCGTCTCACGTCTCCCGTCTCCCGTCCCCCGTCTAACGTCTCTCCCCCTAAAACCCCAGCTCCTTCAGAAAACGCCGGTCCCTGGTCCAGTTCTTCTGCACCTTGATCCAGAGCTTGAGCAGCACCCGCTGGTCGAGCAGTTCCTCGATGTCGAGCCGCGCCTCGCGGCCGATGCGGGTGAGCATGGCGCCCTTGCGGCCGATGAGGATGGGTTTCTGGGAGTCCTTCTCCACGAAGATGGTGGCGTGGATGGTGACCAGTCCACGCGATTGGTCTTCCTTGAAGGAGTCCACCGCCACCGCCGTGCTGTAGGGCACTTCCTGACCGGTGAGGGAAAAAATCTTCTCGCGGATGATTTCGGCGACGATGAAACGCTCGGTGAGTTCGGTGGGGATGTCCTCGGGATAGAGGCGCGGGCCGCGGGGCAGCCGGCTCTTTATCTCGTCGAGCAGCCGCCCGGTGTTGGTGCCGTCAAGGGCGGAAACCGGCACGATGGCGGCAAACGGGTACATTTCGAGGTACTTTTCCATCAGGCCGGGAAGAGCGCCGGCGGCGAGCAGATCGATCTTGTTGAGCACCAGCAGGGCGGGGGTGGCTCCTGCAGCCAGGGCGCGGACCACCTCATCACCGCCGCCGGCCAGCACTTTCTGCGGTGTGTCGCGCACCGCATCCACCAGGAAGAGCACGAGGTCGACCCCGGCGAGCGACTCCATGGCAATGCGGATCATCTCCAGGTTGAAGATTTTTTCCGAGCAATGCAGGCCAGGGGTGTCGAGGACGACGATCTGGTGACCGGCGCCGTTGACGATGCCGGCGATCCGGTTGCGGGTGGTCTGGGGCCGGTGGCTGACGATGGAGATCTTCTGCCCGAGAAGCTTGTTCAGCAGGGTCGACTTGCCGGCATTGGGGGGGCCCACCATGGCCACCACACCGGTTGTCACTTCTTCGCCAAGAACCATTCCACGTCCTCCTTATCGGGCGCCACCGGCCAATTTTGCCGGCAAGCTTTTTTTCGCCTTTGCCAAACCTCCCGGCGGCAGGCCGCATCATACCCGGTCGGGCTCCAGGCTTCACCGGAAAAGGATGACAACGGGCCAAATTCCTGGTAGAAGTGGCCTCCCAGCACCATCTCCCAAGGAATGCAATGGACCTCAAAGGCACCCTCGTCGAATACCTCGACAACGGAAAATTCGTTTGCGCCCTGGTCGAAGAAGACACCGACCGGCGGCTGCGGCTCCTGACCCACACAGGGCGCGAAAGCAGCCTGCCCGCCAACCGGGTGCTGCACACCTCGCGGGGGCGCAGGCTTGCCGCCACCGCCGACCGGGAGGCCAAGCTGCGCCTGCTCCAGGAGGTCTTCGAGCTGCGCAGCCGCCTGGCCGCCGGCCTCGACCTGCAGGAGGTCTGGGAATCGCTGGAGAGCGAGGTGGAGACTTCCTTCGCAACTTCTTTCCTGAACCAGCTCGCCTTCGGCCAGGAGGCCGGCGAAGACTCGGAGGCGGCCCTGCTCAGGCGCGTCTTTGCAGACCGTCTGTTCTTTCGCTACAAGTCCGGCGAGATCATCGCCCATTCCGCCGACCAGGTGGAGGCCCAGCGCGCCAAGCGGCGACAGGAGGAGGAACTGGAACGGTTTCTCGAACGAAGCAGTGCTGGTCTTGCCGCCCTCTGGAAGGGCGAAGAGGCGGCTGACTGGCCGGAAAAAGAGCGCTGCCTGCAGCTGGTGGCCGACTTTCAGCTCCACGACAAGGAAGCGGCCGACAGCGAACTGGCCCGGGAACTTCTCAAGCGGGCCGGGCTCACCTTTGCCCACGCGCCCTACCACCTGCTGGTCAAGGCTGGCCATTGGCGGCCGGACGAGAACCAGCCCCTGCTTCGCCAGAAACTGCCCGTTGCCTTCTCTCCCGAAGCCATGGCCCAGGCCGAGGCCATGGCCGAACCCGACGCCGACCGCCTCCTGCGCCTGGGGTACCGGGATTTCCGCCACCTGCCGCTGTGCACCATCGACGGCGAGCAGACCCGCGACTACGACGACGCCCTGCACGTCGAAGCCCGGGGCGACAACCTGCTGGTGGGCATCCATATCGCCTGCGTGGCCCACTTCGTGCGGCCCGCCACCCCGCTCTTTCAGGAAGCGGTGCAGCGCGCCACCTCGCTCTATTTTCCGGAAGGGCAGGTTCCCATGCTGCCCGCCGAGCTTTCCGAAAACCTCTGCAGCCTGATAGAGGGCCGGGTACGGCCGGCGCTCTCCTTTTTGGCCCTTATCGGCCCCGACGGCCGGCTGCTCGAAAGCTCGGTGGCGCCCTCGGTGGTCACGGTGAAGCGCAGGCTTTCCTACCGCCAGGTGAACGACACGCTGCTGGCCGGCGGCGACCCGGACCTCGCCCTGCTGGCCGACTGCGGCACCCGGCTGCGCAACCGCCGGGTCAGCGACGGCGCCTTACTGCTGCCCTTTCCCGACGTCATCATCGAGCCGCGGCAGGACGCGGTGGACGTGCGGCTGGAGGATTCGGAGACCCCGAGCCGGGTGCTGGTGGCGGAACTCATGATCCTGGCAAACATCATCGGCGCCGGTTACGTGGTCAACCACGAATCCGCCGGGCTCTTCCGCAGCCAGGCCCCGCCCCGCCAGCGCCTCTTCCAGGGGCTCCAGCAGGACCTCTTCCTCAACATCCGGCAGCGCAAGCGGCTCTCCCCCATGGAGCTCCTCACCAGCCCGAAAGCCCACAGCGGCATAGGCGCGCCACTCTACACCACGATCACCTCCCCCATCCGCCGGGCCCTTGACCTGGTCATGCAGCAGCAGATCCTCGGCATCCTGCTGGGCGAGGGCGCCCCCCACAGCCGCAAGGACATGAAGGAACTGGGGGCAACCCTCGGCCAGCACCTTGCCCGGGCCGGCGGTGTGCGCCAGCTCCGCCACCGCTACTGGCTCCTCCGCCACCTGGAGGGCAAGGTGGGCCAGCGGCTGCCGGCCCTGCTCATCGACAAGGGGGCCCGGCGCATCCAGGTCCTTCTCCTCGACACCCTGCTCGAGGCCGACCTGCCCGTCAGCCAGGCCCCGCGCATAGAAGCGGGCAGCACGGTGAGCGTCCGCCTGGAACGGGCCGACGCCCTGGACAACCTGGTGCGCCTGGCCTGGTAGCCGCCTCCCACCCCACTTTCCACCACCCCACCCCTTCCCCGCCAGAAAGCCCACCCCCTGCGGCATTTGCCCGCCATCGCCACTACATGCGGTACCCAAACCACTTCCACCCCCAACATCTTGGGCACCCGCCAATCAATCGCCAAAAAGACGTTTTTCTAAGCATTTAGACTTTTTCTTTTTCCCCTTGACAGCCTTCCCGATACTCTATAAATACAGAACTCAGTGGCGCAAAGTGGTGCAAAAGGGACCAAAGGGGATCAAAAGGGACCTCAGCCCCCCTACGGCGACCGATCACACCAGGACGGCGAAACGGCGCGGCCCAGCAACCGCCAGAACGACTCGGACACCAGATGACCAGCAGCGACACACCGATCGAAACCCGCTTCCGCAGCAGATCGGAGCACAACCTCGACACCAAGGGGCGGCTCAACATCCCGAGCCGTTTCCGCGAGGTGCTGCAGGCGGAGTACGACGGCCGGCTGATCGTCACCAACTGGCACCGCTGCCTGAAGGCCTATCCCGAGACGGTGTGGGCTTCCATCGAGATGAAGCTCCTCGAGGCCCGCAACCAGCCCGGCATGGACGCCCTCTACCGTTACGTGATCTCCGGCGTCACCGAATGCCAGCTCGACCGCCAGGGCCGCATCCTGGTGCCGCCGGCCCTGCGCGCCGAGCTCGGCATCGACAAGGAAATCATGATCAACGGCATGCTCGATCACTTTGAGATCTGGGACAAATCGACCTGGGAGCAGGAAACCAGGGACACCCGCGAGAATTTCAAGAATTTCGATCTGTCGAAAGTGGGGATTCTCTAGAAAATGATCCACCGCCCGGTCCTGCTCCAGGAAGCCCTGGACTCACTGGCCCCGGCGAGCGGTGGTCTTTACCTCGACGGAACCATCGGCATGGGTGGACACGCCAGCGCCATACTGGAAGCGAGCAGCCCGGACGGCCGGCTGATCGGCTTCGAATGCGACCAAGCGGCCTTTGCCCTGGCCGCCGAGCGGCTCGCTCCCTACGGCGAGCGGGTGCGGCTGCTGCACGGCTCCTACGCCGAGGCCCTTGCCACCCTCCGGGACCTCGGCCTGGCGGGCCAGGTGGACGGCCTTCTGGTCGACCTCGGCCTCTCCTCCTTTCAGCTTGACAAAAGCGGCCGCGGGTTCAGCTTCAAGGGCGACGAGCCCCTCGACATGCGGATGGACACCAGGCTTCAGCACACCGCCGCCGATATCGTCAACGACGCCCCGGAGGAGGAGCTGGCCGACATCTTCTACCACTACGGCGAGGAGCGGCAGGCCCGGCGGATCGCCGCCCACATCGCCGCCGCCCGCAAGCAGGAACGGATCGAGACCAGCGGCCGGCTGGCAGAAATCGTGGCCGCGGCGGTGCCTCGGCCCTTCCACCCGAAAAAGATCCATGTCGCCACCAAGGTCTTCCAGGCCCTGCGCATGGCCACCAACCGGGAGCTGGAGAACATCGACCGGATTCTCGACGACGGAGTCGAGATCCTCAAAATCGGCGGCAGGTTCTGCGCCATATCGTTTCACTCGCTGGAAGACCGGCTGGTGAAGCGGAAATTCCGCGACAACCCGAGGTACGAGCCTCTCACCGCGAAGCCGATCGTACCCGGCGAAGAGGAATGCAGCACCAACCCCAGGGCCCGGAGCGCCAAGCTGAGGGTGGCGTCGAGGGTGTTCTGAGCCCGAGTTTTGCCCAGGAGAAAGGAGATCAAGAGATGATACGGGATTACCACGCAGGATACTACACAGGCCGGCAGAGCTCGGCGATGGCGGTTTCCGCAAACCGCTGGCGGCTGGGCATCGGCCGCACCATCGCCACGGGACTGGGCTCCATCGACGTGCTCGGCAGAACCATCTGCCTGATGGTGGCAACCACGCTGGTGCTCGGGGTGGCCTCGACCTTCTGGGTCGGCCGCCAGATCGACCGCACCCTGGCCGAGATCGGCGCTTCCCAGAAACTGCTCGGCGAGCTCCATGAATCGAACGGCGAGATCCTCTCCCTCCGTGACTCCATGCTGAGCCGGGAGCAGATGGTGCAGCAGGCAGAAGCCCTCGGTCTGTATCCGCCGACCGAAGACCAGATCCGCAAAATGTAGGTACCCTATGAATGGCAGCGCACAAGAGGGCGAAAAAAACAGAGGGAAAGAGCACACCAAAGCCGTTGAAGCGGGCAGCCGCCCTGCTCTTGACGGCCTGCGCCATCGCATGGTTCTCGTGGTCCGGGCGGCCGGGCATTTCAGCGGGGCCAGCGGCTCACGGCTCTCCTGAGCAAACCGGGTTGCGGGAAAGCGCGAACCTTCCGCGGGGAGAGCGGAGGGGCACGATCTACGACCGCAACTATCGGGAGTTGGCGGCGAGCCTGCAGATGGCCTCGGTCTACGCCAAGCCTCTTGAACTCGACAGCCCGGAAGACGCGGCGAGCCGGGTGGCCGAAGCCCTGGGCCTCGACGCGGGCGAGCTGCTGCGCGCCATCAGCACCGAACGCAGTTTCGTCTACCTGGCCCAGGAGCTCGCCCCGGAAGCTGCCAGGCAGGTCGAAGCACTGGGCATAACCGGGATCTACGTCAACTACGAAATGAAACGGTTTTACCCGGCCCGGACCCTGGCGGCGCATGTGCTGGGCTTCATGAAAAACGACCAGGGCCTGGACGGCATCGAGTTCCAGCACGACGCCACCCTCGGCGGCCGGACCGAAAGCGGCAACCGCGAGCCCCGGGACATCGTGCTCACCATCGATCTCCAGATCCAGCAGGTCATCGAGGAACAGCTTGCCGGTCTGGCCGGCCAGACCGGCGCCGAGTCGGGCACCTTCACCGTCATGGACGCAAGGTCGGGGGCCATCCTGGCCTCTGCCGCCTATCCCGCCTTCGACCCCAACTCTTTCTGGAGCTCTCCCGCCGCCAGCCGCTCAAACCGGCTGGCCGACGAAGAGCTGCCCATCGGCAGACTGAGCCGGCTGTTCCAGGCAGTTGCCCTGCAGGAATTTAACGGCCTGGCCGCCGCCGATGCCATCTCGGGGGCTCCAGTGGTCTCCACGGAGACGCCGGAAGCCGCCGGAACCGAAGCCGACATCCCGCTCATCTCCCCCCAGGCCTGCAAAAAGAACATGACCTTCGACCCTGCCAGGGCCGATGGAGCGGCCCTGGCCAAACTGGGCCAGGACCTCGGCCTGGTCCCCGGCAACGGCCCTGCCCCCCCCCTGCCCCTCACCGATCCAGGCTTCACCGCCAGCCGCCTGGAATTGCTTCAGGCCGTGGCCACCATCGCCAACAACGGGCAGCAGATCCGCCCCCACTTCCTCGACCAGATTCTGGGAGCGACAGAGACCCAGGCAGACCAGCCCGGGCCGCAGGCTGCCCCCCCGGCCCCGGTGCTGCGTCACACTTCGAGCCAGGACGTGTTCGACACCCTGGAGAACTATGGCTTCGAAGGCCCGGCCGGCGCCCATTTCTGGCAGAACTTCACGCCCCGCATCGAGACCGCCCAATCCCCGGAAGAGCCCTCCTCCTCCTCTTCCGGAGCGGCGATTCCAGCGGACGCTACCCTGGTTGGGGTAGCGCCGCTGGATGAGCCCGCCATCATTATGCTGCTCACCCTGGACAACGCGTCCCTCTCCCCGGCCGTTGTCCAGGGTGAGCAGGCTTCACCCCTCATCGACAAACTCAAGCCGGCCGCCGCCCCCCTCCTCGGCCTGGCCCGCCGGCCCGCGCCCCCCGTTCCCTCACAGCAAGAAAGGTTTTCCTCCATGGCAACTCTCGTCAACGAATGGCGCAGCAAGTCCCACGCATCCTCGACAGACCAGGATTTCGTCTCCGATGTCCAGTTCTCCATGCCGGATCTCTTCGGCAAGAGCCTGCGCCAGGCCCTGCGGGAACTCCAGAGCCACCACCTGAAAATCACCGTGGTGGGCAACGGCCGGATCATCAACCAGCACCCGCGGGCAGGCACCGTGGCGAGCCGCAACGGCAGCTGCATCCTGGAACTGAAAATTCCGCAATGAAATGTCGCCCCGGCGGCATTCGGATGACGGCTGCGGAGAAAACAGGGCGACCGGTGGGGCGCCGCTTATGACCGGGCCGTTTAGCAGACAACGAACCCTGAAAGAAAACATCCGCTCACACCAAGCGGCTGCTTTCCGTTCCCGAAGATGGATCCATGGCCTCTCTTCCAGCAGACCGCACCCCGCCCCGCTTCCTGGCGGTGCTTCTTTCCTCGGTGCCCCACCGAGCGCTGGATTCCACGGCCGGCATCACGATCCAGGCCATAACCGCCGATAGCCGGACAGCCGGACCAGGCACCCTGTTCGTCGCCCTGGCTGGCCTCAGGATAAACGGCCATCTCTTTGCCGAGCAGGCCGCGGTTGCCGGCTGCAACGCACTGCTGGTGGAGCGGGGCCAAGGCCAGGAGATTCGCCGGCGGGCAAGGCAAGCGGGCACGACCGCAGCGGTTATCGAGGTGGACGACACGGCGGCAGCCCTGGGCCAACTTGCCGCCGCCTTCTACCACCATCCCGCCGAGCGGCTGGTTCTCATCGGCATCACCGGCACCAACGGCAAGACCACCTGCAGCTACCTGGTCGAGAGCATGGTGACGGCGGCCGGTGGCCGGCCCGGGGTGATCGGCACCGTCAACTACCGCTTCCTCGACCGTGCAGGCAGCCTTGTGGTGCTCGACGCCTCCCACACCACCCCCGACGTTCTCACCCTGCAGGCCCTTTTCCGGCGAATGGCCGATGCCGGGGTGAGCCACGTGGTGATGGAGGTCTCCTCCCATGCCCTGGCCCAGGGCAGACTGGCGGGCATCGAGTTCGACGTGGCGGTCTTCACCAACCTCAGCCGCGACCACCTCGACTTCCATGGCGACATGGAGCAGTACTACGAAAGCAAGAAAAAGTTGTTCACCGACCACCTCAAATCCGGTGGCGCCGCGGTGATCGTCGGCGGCGACGGAGCCGGCCAGCACACCAGCGGATGGGGCGACAGGCTGGCAGGGGAACTTAGCCGGATCGGGGTTGAAAAAATTTTCACTTGCGGCCTGCCCCGCCGGTATGCTATCCACTCGCCACACTTCTCTTTCGGCCTACAGGGCGTCGAGGCGGAAATCGTCACCCCGGCCGGGTCCTTCACCCTGCACTCCTCCCTGGTGGGTTCATTCAACCTGAAAAACATCCTGGCGGCGAGCGGCATCGGCTGCGCCCTGGGTCTGGCCACCGGCACCCTCGGCGCCGGCCTCGCCTCCCTTGCCGGCGTTCCCGGCCGCCTCGAACCGGTGGCAGCTGGCAACGGACGGGGCCTGGCGGTGTTCGTGGACTACGCCCACACCCCCGATGCCCTGGAAAACGTTCTGGCCACCCTGCGCGACCTGGGGCCGCGGCGGCTGGTCTGCATCTTCGGCTGCGGCGGCGACCGGGACCCAGGCAAGAGGCCGCTGATGGGAGAAATCGCCGGCCGTTTGTCCGACGTGGTGATCCTCACCTCGGACAACCCGCGTTCCGAGGATCCCGAGGCGATCCTGGCCGCCATCGAAACCGGCGTCCGGCACAGCGGCCTCAAACGCATGCGGGCCGAAGTGCTGCTCAGGCGGCCGGGCTGGAAGGGCTACGACTGCATCCTGTCGCGGCGCCAGGCCATTGGCATGGCCATCCGTTACGGGCAGCCGGGCGACGCCCTGCTGATCGCCGGCAAGGGCCACGAAACCTATCAGATCACCCGCTCCGGCACCCGGCATTTCGACGACCGGGCCGAAGCGGCGCAGCAATTGGCGGTATGGAACAGATGAACAGAGACCTTCCTCAACCCTGGAGCCTGGACGAGGTGCTGGCCGCCACCGGCGGCACCTGCCTGGCTCGGCCCGAGCCTTTTTCGGCTTTCAGCGCCATCGGCACCGACAGCCGCCGCCTGCAGCCGAACCAGCTCTTTGTCGCCCTGCGGGGCGACACCTTTGACGGATTTCAGTTCGCGGCCCAGGCAGCGGCGGACGGCGCCACGGGCTTGCTGGTGAACCGCGATTCCCTGCAACAGACCGGCCTCCCCGAGCTGCCGGCCTCGGTGGCGGTGGTGGCGGTGGACGACACCCTCACCGCCCTTGGCGACCTGGCCGCTTTCCGGCGCGCCAGCCGCCGGGACCTGCCGGTGGTGGCCCTCACCGGCTCCTGCGGCAAGACCACGGTGAAGGAGATGACCGCCGCCGTGCTCGGCCGCAGGTTCGCCCTGCTCAAGACCGAGGGCAACTTCAACAACCTGATCGGCCTGCCCCTCACCCTCTTCCGCCTCGCCCCAGCCCACCAGGCGGCGGTGCTCGAGCTCGGCATGAACCGGCCCGGCGAGATCGCCCGGCTGACGGAAATCGCCGACCCGGATCTCAGTTGCATCGTCAACGTCAAACCGGCCCATCTGGAGGGGCTGGGCTCCATCGAGGGAGTGGCCCGGGCCAAGGGCGAACTTTTCGACACCACCAAAGAAGACCGGACGCTCATCGTCAACCTCGACGACCCCCATGTCCGCCGCCTGGCCAAGGGTCGTCGGCAGCGGCTGATCACCTTCGCGGCCGAGGGCGGCCGCCGGCGCCGGGCCATGGTCCGGGCCAGCCGCGTCCACCTCCTGGGCGCCGCCGGACTTCGCTTTTCCCTTCACGTCGGGTCCGAAAAAACCCGCCTCACCCTGCACACCGTCGGCCGCCACAACGTCAGCAACGCACTGGCGGCGGCGGCCATCGGCCATGGCATGGGCATGGGAATAAAAGAAATCGCCGCCGGCCTCGAAACCTTCCGGCCCTACGACAAGCGCAACCAGCTCGAAGAGCTCGCCTGCGGCGCGCTTCTCTTAAACGACGCCTACAACGCCAACCCGGCTTCCATGGCCGCCGCCCTCCGCACCCTGGCGGAACTTTACGAGATCGGCGCCACCCTGGCGGTGCTGGGCGACATGTTCGAACTGGGGCCGGCGGCGGCCGAGCTGCACCGGGAGCTCGGCACCATCGCCGCCCGCCTTGGCATCCAGCGCCTGGCCGCGGTGGGGAAGCACGGCGGCGATCTGGTGGCCGGCGCCCTGGCCGGTGGCATGCTTCCCGACAACGCCCTGGCCTTTGCCGACAAAAACGCGCTGCTCGACTGGCTCGACGGCTTGCACCGCGACGGCCAGTTCGCAGCGGGCCACCGGCTGCTGGTCAAGGGCTCCCGGGGCATGCGCATGGAAACCGTGGTCGAGCACTGCCGCCTCTGGCGCTGAGCCATTTCTGCAGAGCACAACCGACTGGAACCAAAGCAAGGAACAAGACACACCATGCTGTATCACCTGCTCTACCCGCTGAACACGCTTTTCGCCGGCTTCAACGTTTTCCGGTACATCACCTTCCGGGCCATCGCCGCGGCGGTCACCGCCTTTCTGCTCTTCACCTGGCTGGCGCCGGGCTTCATCCGCCTCATCCAGCGCCGCCAGATCGGCCAGGTTATCCGCGAAGACGGCCCCGCCTCCCATTTCGACAAGCGGGGGGTGCCCACCATGGGCGGGCTGCTCCTCATCTTCTGCGTGGTGGCCACGGCACTGCTCTGGAACATGCTGACCAACTCCTTTGTCTGGCTGCTGCTCCTGATCATCCTCTGGTTCGGGGCCATCGGCGCGGTGGACGACTGGCGCAAGGTGAGCCGCAACAACTCCCGGGGTCTTTCGGCCCGCGGCAAGCTCGCCCTGCAGTTCGGCGGCGCCGCCCTGGTGGGGCTCTTTATCTTCCTGCAGCCCCATTACGACGGGCATCTGAGCTTTCCGTTCATCAAGTCGATCCGCCCCGATCTGGGCTGGTGGTACATCGTCTTTGCGGTGCTGGTCATCGTCGGCTCCTCCAACGCCGTCAACCTCACCGACGGGCTCGACGGCCTGGCCGCCGGCCCCACCATCATCACCAGCGGCGTCTATCTGATCTTCTCGTACCTGGCCGGCCACTTCGTGCTCTCCAACTACCTGCAGATCCCGTACGTGGCCGGCGCCGGCGAGGTGGCGGTGTTCTGCGGCGCACTGGTGGGCGCCACCCTCGGCTTTCTGTGGTTCAACGCCTACCCGGCCCAGATCTTCATGGGCGACGTGGGCTCCCTCGCCCTGGGCGCCACCCTCGGCACGGTGGCGGTGATCACCAAGCAGGAGATACTGCTCGCCATCGTCGGCGGCATCTTCGTGATGGAGGCCCTGTCGGTGATCATGCAGGTGGGCTACTTCAAGATGACCGGCGGCAAGCGCATTTTCCTGATGGCTCCCTTTCACCATCATTTCGAGAAAAAAGGCTGGCCCGAGCCCAAGGTGGTGATCCGTTTCTGGATCGTCTCCATCATCCTCGGCCTGCTGGCCCTTGCCACCCTCAAGCTGCGCTGAACGCCGATGGAAAGAGGCAACGAGCTCATGCAGACCCGACCCATACCCCCAAAAAAACCGGACTGGCGGATCGACCCCGGCTGCCATGTGGTGGTGGTGGGGCTCGGCCTCTCGGGTCTGGCCGCGGTGCGTTTCTGCCTGCAGATCGGGGCACGGGTCTCGGTTTCGGAGGCGGCGGCCCTCGAGAGAATCGAGCCGGCAATGCGCGACGAGCTGCAGCAAAGCGGTGTCTTCCTGGAAACCGGCGGCCACAGCCAGGCGCTCTTGCTGTCGGCGGATGTGATCCTTGCCAGCCCCGGCGTGCCCCTTGACCGCGAGCCCTTCCGCACGGCCCAGCGCCAGCACATCCCGGTTCTCGGTGAAATGGCCCTGTCCGCCCGCTATCTCAAAACCCCGGCAGTGGCCATCACCGGCACCAACGGCAAGACCACGGTGACCACACTGGTTGGCGAGATCTTCCGGGCCGCCGGCAAAAAGGTCTTCGTGGGCGGCAATATCGGCACGCCGCTCTGCCAGTATCTGGCCGGCCCCCAGGAGAGCGAAGTGGCGGTGCTCGAGGTGAGCTCCTACCAGATCGATACCGGCTTCGGTTTCCGGCCTCGGGTGGCGGTGCTTCTGAACATCACCCCGGACCACCTGGACCGCTACCCTGACTACCAAGCCTACGTGCGCTCCAAGTTTGGCCTCTTCGCCTGGCAGCAGGAAGGCGACGCGGCGGTGCTCAACACCGACGACCCCGACACCCTGGCCCACCCGGCGCTCTGGCCAAGGGCTCCCTATTTCTTCGGCTCCGGCCTTGGCCGGCGGCCCGGCGCCCGGATCGAAGGGAAACAGGTTGTTCTCCAGGGACTTTTCGAGGAAAAGGGTGCGGCTGGCGGCAAAGAAGTATATACTCTTGCCGCCAGCCGGCTGGCCGAGCAACCCAACCTCCAGAACGCGGCGGCGGCGATCCTTGCCTGCCGGCTGATGGGCTGTGCGCCGGCGGCCGTGCAGGCGGCCCTCGACGGCTTCGAGCCGCTCCCCCACCGCATGCAGCGGGTGGCGGAGGTAAACGGTGTTACCTACTACGACGATTCCAAAGCCACCAATATCGGCGCCGTGGTTGCCGCCCTCGAAGGCATGAAGCAACCGGTGGTGCTCATCGCCGGCGGCCGCGACAAGGGGGGCGACTACCGCCTGCTGCACCGGGAAGTGGGCCGCATCGTCAAGGCCATGGTGCTCATCGGCGAAGCCCGCGGATTAATGAAAAAATCCTTTGCCGGGCTCACCGAGCTGGTGGAGGCCGGCAGCATGGAAGAAGCGGTGCGGCTTGCCGCCAGCAGAGCCCTGCCGGGCGAGGCGGTGCTTCTGTCGCCGGCCTGCGCCTCCTTCGACATGTTCCGCTCCTACGGCCACCGGGGACAGGTCTTTCAGGAAGCGGTCCGCCGCCTGGCCGGCAACGGGGAAAACAACCGATGAACTGCGGAGACCAAAGCTTACGGCTGCTCATCACCGGCGGCGGCACCGGCGGCCATCTCTTTCCGGGCATTGCCCTGGCCCAGGGCGTGAAGAGCCGTTATCCGGCAAGCGAGGTGCTGTTCATCGGCACCGACCGCCACGTCGACCGGGTAGCACTTGGCCGGGTGGGTTTCGAAACCCGCACCATCCGGGCCGAAGGCGTCAAGGGCAAGACCGTGGGCGAGACCCTGCGCGCCCTCTTTCTGTTGCCCGTGTCGCTCTTTCAGGCGGCGGGCCTGATCCGGCGCTTCCGGCCGGACGTGGTCTTCGGAGTGGGCGGCTACGTCACCGGGCCGGTGCTGCTTGCTGCCCGGCTCATGGGTTGCCCGACCTGCATCCACGAGCAGAATTCGATCCCGGGGATCGCCAACCGCATCCTCGGCCGCCTGGTGGACCGGGTCTTTCTGTCCCTGCCCGGCAGCGAAAAATTCTTTCCGCCGGCCAAGACAGTGCTCACCGGCAATCCGGTGCGGGGCGAGATCCTCGCCCCACCGCCCGCCCGCGACCCGCAGGCGCCCCTCACCCTGGCCGTACTCGGCGGCTCCCAGGGGGCACGGGCGGTGAACAGACTGATGGTGGAAGCCATGGAAAAAATTGCTTCCCGGCTTCCGGCCGGCCTGCGGCTCATCCACCAGACCGGCGCCGCCGACCGGGACATGGTGCGGCACGGCTACCAGCGGCTGGGGCTTGAGGCCGAGGTGGAAGCGTTCTTCACCGACATGGCGGGGCTTTACCAGCGGGCGGACCTGGTGGTGGCCCGGGCCGGGGCCACGACGCTTGCCGAACTCATGGTGCGGGGACTGCCGGCAATCTTCATCCCCTACCCTTACGCCGCCGACAACCACCAGGCGGAAAACGCCCGCTACGCCGTGGAGGCCGGCGCCGCCCTGGTTCACGAACAGGCAGGGCTCACCCCGGAAATTCTCGGCCGCGACATCCTGGCGCTGCTTGCCGACGGCGACAGGCGGGCGGAGATGGCCCGGCGGGCCGCGGCTCTCGCCATGCCCCGGGCCACGGACCGGATCCTCGAAGAATGTTTGGCGCTGCTCGCCGGCAGAAGCGGCGGCAGCGGCGGTTGCCGGGCCACCCCGGCTTGACACCGCGCTGAAGAAAAGAGATAGAAATTATGTACAAACGCACGAAACACATCCACTTCGTCGGTATCGGCGGCATCGGCATGAGCGGCATCGCCGAGGTGCTCCTGAACCTCGGCTACCGGGTGAGCGGCTCCGACCTGCGGGAGAGCCCCATCACCAACCGGCTGGCCAAGCTGGGCGGCTCCATCTATATCGGCCACAGCGGCCCCAACATGAGCGGCGCCGACGTGGTGGTGATCTCCACCGCGGTACCACGGGACAACCCCGAGGTGGTGGCGGCCCGGGAGCAGAGCATACCGGTGATCCAACGGGCCGAAATGCTGGCCGAGCTCATGCGCCTCAACAAATACGGAGTGGCGATTGCCGGCAGCCACGGCAAGACCACCACCACCTCCATGGTGGGCTGGGTGCTGGCCGAGGCCGGTCTCGACCCGACGGTGGTGATCGGCGGCCAGGTCAACCTTTTCGGCGGCTCCAACGCCAAGCTCGGCACCGGCGACTTTCTGGTGGCCGAGGCCGACGAGTCCGACGGCTCGTTCCTGAAGCTCTCTCCGGTGCTCGAGGTGGTCACCAACATCGACCTCGAGCACCTCGACTACTACCGGGATCTCGACGAAATCAAAGCAAAATTCCTTGAATTCATTGACAAGATCCCCTTCTACGGGGCCGCCGTGCTCTGCCTCGACGACCCCAACGTGGCCGACATCCTGCCCCTGGTCAAAAAGCGGGTGATCACCTACGGGCTCACTCCCCAGGCCGACCTGTACGCCCGCGGGGTGAGCGGCCAGGGGCTGCAGACCAGCTTCGAGGTCTTCAGCGGCGACCGGCTGCTGGGCCGGATCAGCCTGCCGCTGGCCGGCCTGCACAACGTCTACAACTGCCTGGCGGCCATCGGTGCCGGTCTCGAGCTCGACATCCCCTTTGCCACCATCGCTGCCGCCCTCGGCAAGTTCTCCGGCGTCCAGCGCCGCCAGCAAATCATCGGCGAGGCCCGCAAGATCCTGCTGATGGACGACTATGGCCATCACCCCACCGAGATCCGGGCAACCCTCGCCGCCCTGCGCGCCGCTTACCCTGACCGCAGGCTGGTGGTGCTCTTCCAGCCCCATCGCTATTCCCGGACCCAGGGGCTCATGAAGGAATTCTTCACCGCCTTCCACGAGGCCGATCTGCTCGTCCTCACCGACATCTACTCCGCCGGCGAGCAGCCCATGGAAGGGGTTTCGGGTGAAATCCTGGCCGAGGGCGTCAAACGCCACGGCCAGCGGCATGTTCTCTTCTGCCCCGAGATCGAGGTGCTGCCGGCCCAGGTTCTCCCCCACCTCCGGGGGGGGGATGTGGTGCTCACCCTGGGGGCCGGCAACATCAACCGCATCGGCGATAAAATACTTGAGAAATTGTCGTAAGGAACACTTGCAAAAAACCGCTCTTTTTTGTGTAATCGGCCTATGACTTCCGAGACCATCAGTTCGCATCTTTCCTCCTTCTGGCGCGGCCGGGTTCTCTTCGACTGCTCCATGGCGCAATTCTGCACCCTGCGGGTCGGCGGGCCGGCGGAGGCGCTGGTTTACGCCGAAGCCACCGGGGACCTGGTCGAGCTGGTAAGCAATCTCAACCGCGAAGGCATCGAGTGGCGGGTAATCGGCCGGGGCAGCAACCTGCTGGTCACCGACCAGGGCCTCTCCGGGGTCACCATCATCCTCGCCGGCCAGTTCGGCGCCATCTCCCGGCCCGCCGCCGGCGCCGATGCGCTCCTCACCGCCGGCGCCTCCTGCATGCTGCCGGCCCTGGTGGCCCGCTGCTGCAAGGAAGGACTGGCCGGACTCGAGTTCGCCGCCGGCATCCCCGGCACCGTGGGCGGTGCCGTGGTGATGAACGCCGGCGCCTGGGGGGGCGAAGTGAAGGATGTGCTGCATTCGGTGCGCCTCATGCGCCGCGACGGCACCCTGCTTGAAAAGAAGCGCGATGAGCTCGCCTTTTCCTACCGCAAGCTGCGGCTCGACGGCCCGCACCTGGTGCTCGACGCCACCTTCGGTCTGGCCCCGGACGAACCCCGGCGGATCAAAGCGCGCTGCGACCAGCTCCTGGTGCAGCGCCGCAGCCGCCAGCCCCAGGGCGTGGCCTCGGCCGGCTCTTTTTTCAAAAACCCCCTGCCCCGGGCCGCCGGCCAACTGATCGACGAGGCCGGACTCAAGGGACTGCGGGTGGGCGGCGCCATGGTGAGCGAGAAGCACGCCAACTTCATCGTCAACACCGGCACCGCCACCGCCCGCGACATTCTGGACCTGATGGCCGTGGTCCAGGAAAAGGTTCTCCACCGTTCCGGCATCCTTCTTGAGCCGGAGGTCCAGATTTTGGGCAACCACTGAAAGGCGAGGAGACCGAGCCATGACCACCATCGACCACAGAAACAGACCCCCGGTGCCGGAGCCCCGTTCCTGGCCCGGCCGTCTGGTCGCCTCCGCGGCCCGGCTCGCCACTCTCTTCTGCCTGCTGGCCGCCGCGGCGTTTCTCGCCCACTACGGTCTGTGCCGCTGGGACTTCTTCCAGATCACCTCCACCTCCATCGAAAACTGCCGGCTGACTTCCAAGGAAGAGCTTCTCTACCGCAGCGGCATCGACATCCACACCAACCTTCTCGCCCTCGACCCAAAGCTGGTTCAAGACCGGCTCCTGGAAAACCCCTGGCTCGAGGCGGTGGTCATCCGCAAGGACTGGCCCAACCGGCTGGTGATCACGGTCACCGAGCGCAAGCCCGAGGCCCTGGTCAATTCGGGCAACTCCCTGTTCTACATCGATGCTTCCGGCACCGCCTTTGCCCCGGCCAATTCCGGGGTTGTCGGCCTCGACTATCCGGTGATCAGCGGCCAGGTACGCGCCGGAGCCGACGGCGCCTCCTCCGCCTCCTTCGAAGCGGCTCTCGAGCTGCTCGCCGCCGCCGGCCAGGGCAATTCGATCCTGCCCAAGCAGAACATTTCCGAAATCCACCTCACCGGCAACGGCGAGATGATCCTCATTCTCCAGGACCGGCCCTTTCCCATCTTCATGGGAAGCTGCGACGATATCCGTTCGAAATACTACCGGTTGGTCAAAGTGCTCAAGAACCTCTACAAGAGCCAGGAGTTTTCCCAGGTGGCCTACATCGTGATGGACTACATGAACAAGAACGTGCTGGTCGGCAAGGCCGAATCCAGTTGAGCACGGGAGCAGGGACGCGGCATATGGAGCAGCAGCGGGGAGAGGTGGTGTGCGGTCTCGACATCGGCACCACCAAGGTGTGCGCGGTCATCGGCGAGGTGCAGGACGGCCGGGTGGATGTCATCGGCTATGGCGCCCAGCCGTCGGTGGGCCTTAAAAAAGGAATCGTGGTCAACATCGAGAACACGGTGGAGGCCATCCGCCTGGCCATGCTGGAAGCCGAGGAGATGGCCGGCTGCGACATCAGCGCGGTCTGCGTGGGGATTGCCGGCAACCACATCAAGGGTTTCAACAGCCCCGGCATCGTCGGCATCAAGGGCCGGGAGATCACCCGCGAAGACATCGGCCGGGTGATCGACGCGGCGCGCGCGGTCAACATCTCCCAGAACCAGGAGATCATCCATGTGCTGCCCCAGGAGTTCATGGTGGACGACCACACCGGCATCCAGGACCCGCTGGGCATGACCGGTGTCCGCCTGGTGACCAACGTCCACATCGTCACCGGCGACACCACCTCGGTCCACAACCTGATGCTCTGCTGCAACCGGGCGGGACTTCAGGTGTCGAACATCGTGCTCGAGTCGCTCGCCTCTTCCTACGCCGTGCTCAGCCAGGAGGAGATGGACCTCGGGGTGGCGCTCCTCGATATCGGCGGCGGCACCTCGGATCTGGCGGTGTTCGCCGGTGGCGCCATCAAGCATACCTTCGAGTTGGGTCTCGGTGGCAACAACCTCACCAACGACCTCTCGGTGGGCCTGCGCACACCGCTCAAGGCGGCGGAACAGCTCAAGGAATCCTTCGGAGGCGCGCTCATCTCGCTCATCGACCGGGACCAGACCATCGAGGTACCCACCGTCGGCAACCGCAAGCCCCGGCGGCTTTCCCGCCGGATCATGGGGGAAATCCTGGAGCCGCGCATCGAGGAGATGCTCATCCTCCTCAACCAGGAACTGATCGATTCGGCCAACAAGGACCGGATCAACGCCGGCCTGGTGATCACCGGCGGCACCGCGCTGCTGGCCAACATCGTCGACCTGGCCGAGCAGATCTTCGACCTGCCGGTGCGGGTCGGCACCCCGCAGAACGCCGGGGGGCTGGCGGCGGAGCTCGGCTCGCCGCAGTTCGCCACGGCGGTGGGGCTGGCCATGTACGCCGCCCGCAATCCGGGCAGCGGCCGGCGCCTCGGCGGCAAGAAGGCGATCGGCGGGCTCTTCGAAAAGGTGAAAGGTTTTTTCGGCCGCAATATGTAAGCGGCAAGCGGACAGTGTGACAGGGCAGGCAAGAGAGCGGATCAAGTGTAAACGAACGGGTTTGAAACGGACTTCATGCCAGGGGGAAGACATATGACGTTCAGAATGGCGGAAAGTGAATCGCTGGCCAAGATCAGGGTGATCGGGGTCGGCGGCGGCGGCGGCAACGCGATCAACACCATGGTGGAGAACGGCCTGCAGGGGGTCGAGTTCATCGCTGCCAACACCGATATCCAGGCTCTGGAGAATTCCCGGGCCGACATCCGGCTGCAGCTCGGCCCCGGCATCACCAAGGGGCTTGGCGCCGGCGCCGACCCGGAAATCGGCCGGGCCGCGGCCAAAGAAAGCATCGAGGAGATCAAGAAAGTCCTGAAAGACTCGGACATGGTGTTCGTCACCGCCGGCTTGGGCGGCGGCACCGGCACCGGCGCCGCACCCATCGTGGCCCAGGCGTCCAAGGAGGTGGGGGCGCTCACCGTGGCGGTGGTCACCAAACCCTTCTTTTTCGAGGCCCGCACCCGCATGACCAAAGCGGAGAGCGGCTGGGAAGAGCTGCGGGCCCACGTCGACACCATCATCACCATCCCCAACGACCGGCTGCTGACCATCACCCAGAAGGGCGCCAAGTTGAAGGACATGATGAAGAAGGCCGACGACGTGCTGCTGCAGGCGGTCAAGGGCATCACCGATCTCATCAACATGCCGGGCCACATGAACGTCGACTTCGCCGACCTGCGGGCGGTCATGCGCGAGGTGGGCCCGGCGATCATGGGCTGCGGCTCGGGCGTCGGCGAGAACCGGGCCAAGGAAGCGGCCAAGAAAGCCATCGACAACCCGCTCCTGCAGGACGTGGGCATCGAAGGCGCCCGCGGCGTGCTGGTCAACATCTCGGCCTCCGAGGAGAGCTTCGGGATGAACGAGTTCATGGACGCCTCGGTGCTGATCCAGGAAAAGGCCCACCCCGACGCCAACATCATCATCGGCGCCCTGTTCGACGACTCCCTGGGCGACGAGCTGCGGGTAACGGTGATCGCCACCGGCATCGGCTGCAAGGAAGAGGTGGAAACCGTCAACGAACCGGTGATCCCCCTGCGGGTGAGCAGCCAGAAAAAGGCGGCCCCCGGCCAGCAGCCGGCCCCGCTGGCGGCGACCGAGACCGAGGACGACCTTCGGGACGACCCCGCCCGGATCGGCTACCGGCGGCCGGTGAACGGCCTGCGGCGGCCGCCTTTCAAGCGGCGGCCCATCGACGAGGCGGAGCTTGAAACCCCGACCTACCTGCGCAAGGCCGCCGATTAGCGCCCCGTTGCCGTCAACTCTTCGGACAGCGGCGGCCCGCCCGCGGAGCGCCCGCCGGCCGTCGCAGCGCGGCCCCCACGCATAATGGCTCGAAAACGTTCCCAGCACCCGTTTCCCTCCAGCTCCCCCCTGGAGCGGGAACGGGGCGCGGTCCGCAAGAAATGGAAAGACATGCTGCCCTGCGCGCTGCTCTTTCCGAACGCCTACGGGCTGGGCATGTCCAACCTGGGCTTCCAGCTGCTCTACCGGGAACTGAACGACATGCCGGCGGTGCTGGCGGAACGGGTCTTTCTACCGGAAGCGGCCGCTCCGCCTCTTTCCCTCGAATCGCACCGGCCGCTGGCCGATTTCCCCCTTATCTTCTGCTCGGTGAGCTTCGAGCAGGATTTCGCCAACCTCGTCTCTCTTCTGCACCGGGGCGGCATCCCGCCGCTGGCCGCCGACCGCGACCGGCTCGGGGACCGGCCCGGGGCGCTGGCCAGCGGCCGCCGCCCCCTGGTGGTGGCCGGCGGCGTGGCCACCTTTATCAACCCCGAAGTGCTTGCCCCCTTTGTCGATCTGTTCCTGGTGGGCGAAGCGGAGCCGATCCTGTCCGGCCTGCTTGACTTCCTGGACAAGCACCTCGAGACGTCCTCCACCGTCGAGCTGCTGCGGGAGGTGGCGCTGCGCTTCCCAGGCTGCTACGCGCCGCGCTTCTACCACCCCGAGTACACCCCCGACGGCACCATCGGCCGGGTCGCCGTCGAGCCGGGCCTGCCGTGCCCGGTCAAGCGGCTTGTCCTTTCCGACCCGGCCGGCGTGGTTGGCCATTCCCAGCTCTTTTCACCGGATGCCGAGTTCAGCGACATGTTCCTCGCCGAGTTGGGTCGGGGCTGCAGCCGCGGCTGCCGTTTCTGCGCCGCCGGCTTCGTCTACCGGCCACCGCGCCTGTGGTCGGCCGAGCGGGTCACCGGTGCCCTGGCCGGGAAGCCGGCGGACATAAAACGGGTGGGGCTTCTCGGTATGGAAATGGCCCGGCCCGGCGACCTGGCCGTCATTGCCGAGCATATCGAAGCCGCCGGCTGCGGCCTTTCCTTTTCCTCGCTGCGGGCCGATGCCCTCACCCCGGCCCTTCTCGAACTGCTCGGCCGCGGCGGCCTCAAGACGGCGACCATCGCCCCGGACGGCGGCTCGGAACGGCTGCGGCGGGTGATCAACAAGGGCATCAGCCGGGCCGACATCCTGGGGGCGGCGGAGGCCATGGCCGAAGCCGGCCTCGGCAACCTCAAGCTCTACTTCATGATCGGCCTGCCCACCGAGACCGACGAGGATATATCCGAGATGCTCGAGCTGGTGCTCGAAATCAAGGAAATCGTGCTTGCCGCCGGCCGCCGGAAGGGCCGCCTGGGCGACATCTTTCTGTCAATCAATTCCTTCGTGCCCAAGCCCTGGACCCCCTTCATGTTCCACCCCTTCGCCGGCGTCGAGGTCCTGCAGCAGCGGATAAAACTCCTGCGCCGGGGCCTTTCCGGAGTGGCCAACCTCCATCTCAAGGTGGACCGCCCCGACTCCGCCCTGCAACAGGCGGTGCTGGCCCGCGGCGACCGGCGCCTGGCGCCTCTTCTGCTTTCTCTCGCGGTTGAGAATTCCTCCTGGAAAAAGGCCTGCAAAACGCATAGAATCGATCCCGCCTGGTACGCGGAACGGCAACGGAGCAAGGATGAGATCTTTCCCTGGGACATCATCGACCACTCCATCACCCGCCGCTACCTGTGGGAAGAATACCAGCGTGGCCTGGCGGCGCGGGCCACACCGCCCTGCGACACCCTGCGCTGCAAACGTTGCGGAGTATGCACCGATGCCCCATGAAACGACGCGGGCCACCATCGAGGCCCTGAAGCCCTTCCGGCTGGTGAAGTTCTTCTCCTTCACCGCCCTGGTGGTGATCCTCATCTGCACCCTGATCCTTGGCTGGCTGCTGTCGGACAACGCCAAGAACGTCATGCTGACCCGCAGCGAGGCCTACGCCTACCTGCTGGCCGAGAACCTCAACCAGCAGGTGTTCCAGCAGTTCGTGGTGCCGGCGGTGCTGCGTTACGGCGAGATCGCGCTCCGTAACCGCAACCAGTTCGAACTCCTCGACACCGTGGTCCGCACCACCACCAATGGCCTCAAGGTCGACGCGGTCACCCTCTTCGATTCCAAGGAAAACATCATCTCCTACAGCACCGACGACCTCCTGGTGGGTCGCCGGGGCGTGGGCGGCATCGAGTACGAACAGGCGGTGCAGGGCAGGAGCACCACCGTGCTGTCGTCGAACGGCTCGCTCCTTTCCCTGCTGCCCGGAGCCAAACCCATAGAGTGCAAACTGCGCACCTACATTCCCTTTCTGCGCCCGAGCCCGCCTGGCAAGGAGGACGACGAGATCCGCCCCGAGGAGGTGATGGGGGTGACCGAGATCGTCCAGGACCTCTCCGCCGACCTCGAAGCGGTGATCCGCCTGCAGGCGACGATCATGACCACATCGCTCGCCATCATGGGAGCGCTCTTTGCGGTGCTGCGCTTCATCGTCGCCCGGGCCGACCGGATCATGGAGGAAAGGGCCCAGGAACGCCGCCGCCTCGAAGAAAAACTCCACCAGGCCGAGCGCCTGGCCGGGCTCGGCAAAATGGTGACCGCAGTCTCCCACGAGATCAAGAACCCGCTGGGCATCGTGCGCTCCACCGCCGAGATCCTCGGCAAACGGCTGCGCGCCGTGGCACCTGGCAACGACCACCTGGCCAACATCATTGTCGAAGAGACCACCCGGCTCGACGGCATCGTCATGGAATTTCTCGACTTCGCCCGGCCTCAGGAGCCGAACCTGACGCCCTGCCAGGTGAACGAGGTGATCGCCAAGGTGCTCGAGTTCATGAAACCTGAATTCGAAAAGCACCGGATCACCGTGATCCGGGAGCTCGCCACCGAACTGCCCACCCTCTTTCTCGACCCCAACCAACTCTACCGGGCCTTGCTCAACATCCTGGTGAACGGCGTGCAGGCCATGCCCGACGGCGGTACCCTGAA
>JBFHWX010000033.1:0-24966 GCA_041599275.1 Desulfobulbales bacterium
GCTCGATCAAAGTCGTCCGGCAAGCCTCCCGTCAGGGACGAAAGTAGGTTGCGCGCATGCAATTCAATTGGCGCTGGGACCGTATTTGGAGGTGCCGAAAGAACTTCGGCGACGATGTTGTACATCGTGTCGCGCACGATCGCATACCGGTCCAACGGAACGAGAACTCCTGTTAGCGCCGCTAAGTCTAACGCCTCATGAGTGCACTCATCGAGAAACAAGAATGACATTGATTGTGACATTGTGCGGAAAACCGGGACAGATTTATTATTTGCGTCGTTGTTTAGGTGTGCTGTCCCCTGTGTTATTATCCTACAGCTACCGAAGCCAAGAGATATCAACCTCTTTTTCGAGAAGCCGGAATTCGGGATCACCGGTCAGCACGGTGGCCTTCTGTTGTTTGGCGAGGGCTGCGGCAAAGCAGTCGGCGTAGGCTATCCGGTGCCGGCCCTTGAACTGCGCCGCCATTTTGGTCAACTGATGGTCCGCCGGAACGACCTGAAGGGGGTAGCTTGCCAGGAGCTCGGCGATTTCCTCGGCCTTTGCCGCCCCTGCCTCCCGCATCACGGTGTAATATATTTCACCCCAGTTGATAACGGAGAGGAAGCCTTCCGCTTTGCCGGCCGCCGAGTCCCGCAGCGCCTTTTCGACAAGGTCGGCCCCGGGCTCGTCTTCGAGGAAAGCGAGAATGGCGTAGCTGTCAAAGACGTAGCGCTTCATTTGTCCGCCTCGGTGGCGCGGTCTGCGAGAAGCTGCCGCAGAGAGGTCCCCTTGGTCTTCAGAATGCCGCGCCCCGCCTTTATCACATCATCCGGCAGAGGCTCCATGATGATCTTCCCGTCCTGCTCCCGGACGGAAATCTTTGTTCCCTGGCGGATGTTCAATTTTTTTCGAAGCGGGGCGGGAATAGTGACCTGACCCTTGATGGTGGCGGTAGTAGTGGTCATGACTGGACCTCCGTGTATTACATTCTTATTAGAAAAGGTAATACGCTTCAGCCTGTCGGGCAAGGATATTGATCCCCCGACGTCGGGTTCATCTGCCGATGGCGATCAGGCCTGCATCGGAGAGTTCGTAGGTCGGGGCGCGCGTGCGTTTGGGGGGGGACAGACCCGAGGTCAGTCCCCGCCGGTTGGCACGGCCGGATAAAGCATCACGTTTGGCAGCAAGAAGGGGACTGGTTTTTTTTTTTTGCCTTTTAAAAAAAATAAAATCGGTCTCCCTTTAAAGAAGCCGCTACCGCTGTCGTTCAGGTGTGTTGTTTGTTGCAGGGGGACAGACCCGAGGTCTGTCCCCTGTGTTTTCAGCTCTGCAGAGAAAGTGCTACGCACACTCCGAATACCCGCAGGCGTGGCAGACGCAGCAGCCGCCTTCGTGTTCCACCACGCCGCCGCACTCGGGGCAGGCGCCGAAGGTCATGTTCTCGGAGACCGGGTTGGCTTTGCAGCCGCTGTGCTCGTCGAGGAGCTGGCGCACCGCCTTGGCGATGGCATCGGCGCAGGAGGTGACCCGGTTGTCGCCGAAGCCGGCGGGTTTGTGGCAGGAGATGCCAATGAGTTCCTTCAGGATCGGCTCGGGCTGCATGCCGCTACGCCAGGCGAGCGACACCAGGCGGCCGATGGCCTCGCACTGGCTCGCCGCGCAGCCGCCGGCCTTGCCCACGGTGTTGAAGATCTCGAAGAGCTGCCGGTTCTCGTCCTCGTTGATCGTCACGTACATCGGCCCGCAGCCGGTGGTCATCTGGAAGGTGCGGCCCTGCAGGATCTTCGGGCGGTTTCTTTTTACCAGCACCGGGCCGGCGGGGGCGGCCACCGACTGCGCCGCTCCCTTCTTCTTGTCGGTCTTGCCGATGTTGAGTACCTGGCCCTCGCGGCAGCCGTCGCGGTAGATGGTGAGCCCCTTGCACCCGGCGTTGTAGGCCATCAGGAAGGCCTCTTCCACATCGGTCTGGGTGGCGTTGTGGGGGAAGTTGATGGTCTTGCTCACCGCGTTGTTGGTGTACTTCTGGAAGGCGGTCTGGATGTCGATGTGGTTCTTGGGCCGGATGTCGTGGGCGGTCTCGAAGACCCGCCGGCACTCGGCCGGGATCTGCTCGAGCCCATGCACCGAGCCGCGGTGGGCGATGGTTTTGACCAGGTCGTCGGAGTAGAAGCCCTCGCGGCGGGCGACCTCGGCAAACAGCGGGTTCACCTCGTGGAGCTCGTCGTTGTCCATCACCCGCCGCACGAAGGCTACTGCAAAGAGCGGCTCGACGCCGCTCGAGCAGCCGGCCAGGATGCTGATCGTGCCGGTGGGGGCGATGGTGGTGCGGGTGGCGTTGCGCACCGGCTGCTTCGGGTTCTTGAGCCCGTAGACCGACCTCGGAAAATTCGGGAAGGCGCCGCGTTGTTCGCCCAGCTCACAGGATTTCTCGAAGGCCCGCTCGTCGATGAAGCGCATCACGTCTTCGGCCACATCGATGGCCTCGGCCGAGGAGTAGGGCAGGCCGAGCCGCACCAGAATGTCGGCAAAACCCATGACGCCGAGGCCGATCTTGCGGTTCTGCTTGGTGACGGTCTCGATCTCCGGCAGCGGGTAGCGGTTGATGTCCACCACGTTGTCGAGGAAGTGCACGGCCTGGTCCACCACCCGGCCGAGCTTCTCGTAGTCGATGGCGCCGTCGGCCACCATGTTGGCCAGGTTGATGGAGCCCAGGTTGCACGATTCGTAAGGGAGCAGCGGTTGCTCGCCGCAGGGGTTGGTGGACTCGATCATGCCCGCCTCGGGGGTGGGGTTCTGGGCGTTTATCCGGTCGATGAACACGATGCCCGGCTCGCCGGAGCTCCAGGCCTGCTTGACGATCTGCCGGAAGAGCTTGGCGGCGTCCTGGCGCCCCACCACTTCATTGTTGCGGGGGTTGACGAGATCGTAGTCCGAGCCGGTCTTCAGGGCCTCCATGAAGGCGTCGGTGATCGCCACCGACAGGTTGAAGTTCTGGAGCTTCGCGTGGTCGCTCTTCACTTTGATGAAGTCCATGATGTCCGGGTGGTCCACCCGCATGATTCCCATGTTGGCGCCGCGCCGGGTGCCGCCCTGCTTGATGGTCTCGGTGGCGACGTCGAAAACCTGCATGAAGGAGAGCGGCCCGCTCGAGACGCCCTTGGTGGAATGGACCACGTCGTTCTTCGGCCGGATGCGGGAGAAGGAAAAACCGGTGCCGCCGCCGGACTGGTGAATGAGCGCCGTCTGCTTCACCGCCGTGAAAATGGAGTCCATGGTGTCCTCCACCGGCAGCACGAAACAGGCCGAGAGCTGGCCCAGTTCGCGGCCGGCGTTCATCAGCGTCGGCGAGTTGGGCAGGAAGTCGAAGTTCGAGAGCAGGGCGTAGAACTCACGGGCCAGCTTCTCGACGTCGGCCTTCTTGTTGTGCAGGGTTTCGCCCGCCGCCACGGTGGCCGCCACCCGCCACATCATGTTGATCGGCTCCTCCAGCACCCGGCCGTTTTCGTCCTTCATGAGATAGCGGCGCTTGAGCACGGTGACGGCGTTGTCACTGAATTTCGGGGCCTTGAGGTCAGTGGGCATGGCAATGGCGGTGGGGCATTTTCTGGTCACGGCAGGGATCTCCTTGGCTAAACTGTTGCTGGACTTGACTCTGTTTTTCGGCATGGCTTTCGAGGGGGCACTGTGCCGCTGCCGCTGGTGGTGATGGCGGGCAACAGGGCGGGACCGGGTGTGTTTTTCAGGCAGACGAGGCAGTGAAAAAGACGGGCCGAAGCCGGTCGGCCTGGCTCCGTCGCGCTGCGGGCTGCGCTTGAAGGGGTAACACCATATAGTGTGATGTTCTTGGTTGGGTACACCATATGGTGTTGTCTGCTTATCCCATCCTGATCCCGATGTCCAGCGGAAAATGAGCCCCGCCGGAAAAAGAAAAGCCCGGATCCGTGGGGCCGGAAACGGGCGGTTGGATGGATTCATTCCTTTTTAAGGAAGTTGCGCGATTGGCAAAAGGCAGCTATGGGGGTATAAAGGGAGAGGCGGGCGGTTCGGTGTCTTTTGGCGCCGCCCGAAACGCTTCTGGTAAAGACCAAACGGGGACCTGTTCCTTTTTTTGTATGCTTAAATTCCTTGCGTATTTTTTTCTCCTGCTCGTCACTTCTTTTTCGGCAGGCTGCACCACCGTGGTGGTGAGTTACGTCATCGAGCCCACGGTGGGGAACCTGCAGCGCCAGACCGACCTCGACCTGGTCTGCGAGGGAGCGCCGGCTTTTCTTCTGGCCGTGGACAGCTTCATCGTCTCCGAGCCGAAGAACAGCGCCATGCTGATGACCGGGGTTCAGGCCTATAGTGCCTATGCCGCCGCGCTGGCCGAATGCGGCCGGCCGGAGCGGGGAGCGCAGCTTGCCGAAAAATCGAAACAGTACGGCCTGGCCCTGCTTTCCCTGGGTAACGGCATGGCTCCAGCTCTGGCCGGATCACTGGAGGATTTCGATAAAGCACTGCAGCGGTTTTCGTCCAGCGAAGCCGAAAAGCTTTTCTGGGGCGGCTACGGCTGGGCTTCCTATGTTGGCAGCCACACGGATTCGCCCGCCGCCCTCGCCGATCTGGTGAGGGTGGAAAGGATCATGCGGCGGGTGCTGGAGCTCGACGAAACCTGCTCCCACGGCGGCGCCCATCTCTTTCTTGGCGTTTACTACGGATCCCGCCCCCAGATGCTGGGAGGCAAGCCCGAAGAGAGCCGGGCCCATTTCGAGCGGGCTCTCGAGCTCTCCGGCCGCCGTTTTCTGTCGGCCCAGGTGGCCTACGCCGAGTACTACGCCCGCACCCAGTTCGACCGTGAGCTCCATGACCGCCTGCTTCAGGAAGTGCTGGATTTCTCGCTGGAGAGCGCTCCCGAGCTGGCGCTCGGCAACCAGGTGGCCAAGCACCGGGCCCGGCGGTTGCTGGCCGAGGCCGATACCTATTTTTAAACGGAGAATCTTCATGCCCCGTTTGTTTTGTCTTTTTCTTTTTGTCTCCATGCTCTGCCTGCCGGCCGGTGAGGCTGGTGCGGCCGGCCGGCATCTGTTCAAGATCGCCTCTCTGGCGCCAGCCGGCTCGGTCTGGGCCCAGCGCTTCGACGACTTCGTACGCGAGGTCGAAGAGAAAACCGGCGGTGAGGTGCGCTTCAAGGTCTATCCCGGCGGGGTCATGGGCAACGAGCAGGCGGTCTACCGCAAGATGCGGGTGGGGCAACTGCAGGGCGGCGGCTTCACCATGACCGGCATCGGCGAGGTGGTGCCGGACTTCCGGGTCATGGGCATTCCCTTTCTGTTTTCTTCCTACGAGGAAGTGGACGCGGTGAAGGAGGGGCTCTGGCCCCATTTCCACAAGGCCTTCGAAGAGCAGGGTCTGACTCTGCTGGCCCTCAGTGAGGTGGGGTTCGTCTATGCCATGAGTTCCAAACCGGTGAGCAGTCTCGAGGGCCTGCGGGCCAGCAAGAACTGGTTCCCGGAGGGAGACGCGGTGAGCGCCGCCTATCTCGAGACCATTCAAGTGCACGGCGTGCCCCTGGGCATTCCCGACGTGCTCACCTCCCTGCAGACCGGTCTGGTGGAGACGGTGTTCAACTCCTTCTACGGCTCTGTTGTCCTGCAGTGGTTCACCAAGGCGCGTTACGTGGCGGACTTTCCCTTCGGCTACGGCTACGGCGCCTTTCTCGTCGATTCCCGGGCCTTTGCCAAACTGCCGCCGGAATACCAAAAACTCATGGAGGAGGCGGCCAGGAAACACTTCGATGTGCTGCTCCTCGACACCCGTAAAAGCAACGCCGAGGCTCTCGACGCCCTCAGACAAAACGGCGTCGAATTGCTGCCGGTGGACGAGGCGAACCGCGCCGAGCTCCAGGCGCACCGGGAGGAAACCATCGGCCGCCTGCTCGGTTCGGCATTTTCCCGGCAAATCTATGAAGAAACAGCAAGACTTCTCGAGGCGTACCGGCAACAGGCGCGTTGAGCCGATTTCCCCATTTCACTCCTTCACAAAAAATGCCGAACGCCCTGGTCTCCCTGGTCCGCACCGTGCACCGCCTGCTCCTGCACCTGGAGACCTTCTGGCTCGCTCTGCTGCTGGTGGCAATGATCGGGCTTGCCTGTTTCCAGATCGGCCTGCGCCTGCTGCTGGATTCGGGTTTCCTGTGGCTCGACCCGCTTCTTCGTTATCTGGTGATCTGGGCCGGGCTCTTCGGCGCTCTGGCGGCCACCGGCCGCGGCAAGCACATCTGCCTCGACCTTGTCTCCTATCTGCTGCCGGCACGGTACCAGCCCCTGCTGCGCTGCGGGCTGCATCTCTTTTCCGCCGTGGTCTGCGGGGTGCTGGCCTGGGCCGCCGTGCTCTTCGTGCAGAGCGAGATGGAGTTCGGCGGCAGAACCCTGCTCGGCCTCGGTTCCTGGGTCTGGAACCTGGCCTTTCCGGTGGCCTTCGGGCTCATCTCCCTGCGCTTTCTGGCCGCCGCCATGGGTGAAGTAACGGGTTTTTTCACTGAAGAGCCCGGTGCCCGCTCCCGGCCGGCAAACGGCGGCACTCCATGAACCTCGTAAAGGCGCTCACCGTTGTCCTGGCGCTTCTCGGAGCGCCGCTCTTCGTGGTCATTTCGGCCTTGGCCCTGTTGGCCTTCTCCGGTGCGGGCATCGACCTGTCGGTGGTGGTCATCGAGATGTCGCGGCTGGCCGACACCCCCATGCTGCTTTCCCTGCCGCTCTTCATCTTCGCCGGCACCCTGCTTTCCGAGAGCGGTGCGCCCCAGCGCATGCTGCGGCTCTCCCGCCTGCTCCTGGGCTGGCTGCCCGGTGGCCTGGCGGTGGTGGCGCTGGTGGTCTGCGCCGTGTTCACCGCCTTCACCGGAGCCTCAGGCGTCACCATCTTCGCGCTCGGCGGGCTCCTGCACCCGGCTCTCGTCAAGGACCGTTATCCCGAACAATTCTCCCTGGGTCTCATCACCACCTCGGGCAGCCTGGGGCTTCTCTTTCCGCCCTCGTTGCCGCTTATCCTCTACGGGGTGGTGGCCGAAGCGCGGATCGACCAGCTTTTCCTGGCCGGTATCCTGCCGGGTCTTCTGATGCTCGCCCTGCTGGGCGGCTACTCCATGCTGCGTTCGCCGGCGCGGCGAGAGGGCCGCCAAACCTCATCCCTGAGCGAGATCAAAGCCGGTCTGCGCGAGGCGCTCTGGGAACTGCCCCTGCCGCTGCTCATCCTGGGGGGGATTTACGGAGGTTTTCTGGTGGTGGGGGAGGCTGCGGCGGTGGCCGCCTGCTGGGTGCTGGTGGTTGAGGTCTTCGTCTACCGCGACGTGCCGTTCTCCAAGCTGCCGGCCATCATGGCCCAGTCCATGATGCTCTTTGGTGGCATTCTCGTGGTGCTGGCCGCCTCCATGGCCTCCACCAACTACCTCATCGACCAGGAGGTGCCGGTGCGCCTCTTCGAGACGATCAGCCAGTATATTTCGAGCAAGTACACCTTTCTGCTGGTCCTGAACCTGTTCCTGCTGGTGGTCGGCTGCATGCTCGACATCTTTTCGGCCCTGGTGCTCGTGGTGCCGCTCATCCTGCCCATCGCCCAGGCCTACGAGGTCGATCTCGTGCACCTGGGCATCATCTTCCTCACCAATCTGCAGATCGGTTACTGTACGCCGCCGGTGGGCCTCAATCTCTTCCTGGCAAGCTACAAGTTCGAAACTCCGGTGACCACGCTGTACCGGGCCACGCTGCCCTTTCTCCTCATCCTGCTCCTCACCCTCGGGATCATCACCTATTTCCCGGCCCTCTCCCTCTGGCTCGCCGGCTGAGAAAGCCTCATCTGTTACTCTAAATCAGGTCAGACCCTCGCCGGTGGTGGTGGTCATCAGCTTGCCGTGCTTGACCCCCTTTGTACCGATCAGTTCCTCGGCAAGTTTCTTTATTCTTCGCGCTTTTCCCTTCATCACCACCACCTCCAGGCAGTGGTGGGCGTCGAGATGGACGTGGAGCGCCGAGACGATCTCTTCGTGGTGGCTGTGCTGGTGCTCGGTGAGCTTATCGGCCAGATCCCGGGTGTGGTGGTCGTAAACCAGACTCACGGTGCCCACCGCCTCGCTGTCTTCCTTGCCCCAATCCTCTTCCACCAACGCGTTGCGGATGAGATCGCGGATGGCCTCGGAACGGTTGACGTAGCCCTTTTCGGCGATGAGCCGGTCGAAGCGGGCAAGAAGGCGGTCGTTTATGGAGATGCCAAAACGAGTGATGTCGGACATTTTTTTCTCCCGAATTTTCGGTCTTGGGGCGAACTCCCTCTCACCCCGCTGGTAAAGGCGACGTTTCCCAGCGTACCCGATTTGCCTGAAAACAAAAATATTGAACAGCGGCCGGGGCAGGGTGACAAGGCGGTTTGGGGCGAAGCCAGCAGAGAAAAATGGTTGACAAAGATCGGCGACAGTGTAGATTCCCATGATTGTTTTAGGGGACCCTAAAACAATGAGCTGCTATGAAGCAAGAGGGTGGGCAGTGGCAAGGGGAAAAGCGGATTCCGCAGAGCACGGCAAAATTCTGTTGACACGTATATTTGGTGCGTTTATATGTCGTGCTACGTAAATACTAAAGTGTGCTACCGATGGAGGGTTGAAATGAAGAAACTGTTTGCAGCGGCACTGCTGGGTGGGGTTGGATCTCTCGCCCTGGCAAGCCAGGGGTGGGCCCTGGCTCCGGAGACGGAGCTTCTGCTGGAGCTGCTCCGGACCAAGGGAATCCTTTCCGCCGACGAGGTGGAGGGTCTCAAACACGAGGTGGCAGCCGCCTCTCAGCCGGCGGGCGAGGCGGCGAGCCGTGAGCATTACCACTCCGTCCAGTCCATCGACAGCCGGCTCCGCAGGCTGGAGTCGGCAAAGGAAGTGGAGGCTGGGGGCGGTTGGGCGGAAAAGGTGCAACTCTCCGGCGTGGTGGAGATCGAGTCCACTGCCGAGCGGCTCGACGACGGGGCCGGCCGGGTGGAGTCGAGCTCCGACCTGGTGCTGGCCACGGCGCAAGTGAACCTCGAGGCACGGCCCGCCGAGAACGTCACCTCACGGCTCGTCATCCTCTACGAAGACGGCGAGGACCTGGCGGTGGACGAGGCGGTGGTGGGGTTCAGCGGCCCCGAGTCGATGCCGCTTTACCTCAATCTCGGCAAGATGTACCTGCCCTTTGGCCGCTTTGAAAGCCATTTCGTCAGCGATCCTCTCACCCTGGAATTGGGCGAAACCGGCGAAGTGGCCGTGGTGGCGGGGTGGAGCAACTCTCTTTTCGATCTCTCCCTGGGCGCCTTCAACGGTGACGTGGAGGAGGCGGGTGAGGAAGACCATATCGACGGTTTCGTGGCAAGTGGCGTGTTCTCCTTGCCCGCCGACACCATACCAGGCTTCGGTTTCGAAGCCGGTGTTTCCTATATCACCAGCCTTGCCGACAGCGACGGACTGGAAGGGGAGGTTGTCTCCAACCTGACCGAGCGGGTGGGTGGAGCCAGTGTTTTTGCCCATGCCACTTTTGGCGAGAGCTTCACCCTCGGCGCCGAATACCTGGGGGCCTTCTCTTCCTTCGGACCGGGGGAACTGGCGGTGGAAACCTTCCCGCAACCAGGTCGCTACTCTCCCAGGGCCTGGAACCTGGAGGCCGCCTGGGCATTGTTGCCTGCCTGGGAACTGGCTGTGCGCTACGCCGGCAGCCATGGGGCCGGACTCCTGCTGCCCGAGCGCCAGTACGGCGTGGCCCTGCTCTGGGCCATGGGTGACACGGTTTCCTGGGGAGTCGAATACCTGCACGGCGACTGGGAGGACGACTCCAGAAGCGACGGGTTGACCCTGCAGATGGCCCTCGGGTTCTGACCTGAAAACCCGCGGCGGAGGCCGGCGCAGGCAGCTTTTGTCGGCAGGTGGGCGCCACCGCCTGGCCGGCCCTCCGCAGATTGTTACGACAGGAAGCCGGAAGAATAAAAAAATGTATTTTTTTGTCTTCCTGTGCTACTATTTTTTTTCTCGTGTCACCAAGTGGGAGGGAAACACCATGCATATGGCAGATGCACTGCTTTCGCCAACGGTGGGCGCCACCATGTGGACCGCCACTGCCGCCACCACCATGGCCTGCGCGGCAATGGTCAAAAAAAGTCTCGACGACCGCAAGGTGCCGCTCATGGGAGTGCTGGCCGCCTTCGTGTTCGCGGTGCAGATGATCAACTTCACCATTCCCGGCACCGGCTCCAGCGGTCACCTGGGCGGCGGCCTGCTGCTCGCCATCCTGCTCGGGCCACCGGCCGCCTTTCTGGCCATCGGCTCGGTGCTCACTGTCCAGGCCCTTTTCTTTGCCGATGGTGGCCTGCTGGCCCTGGGTTGCAATATCTTCAACCTCGGCGTCTTTCCCTGTTTCATCGCCTATCCTCTTCTCTATATCCCTCTTGCCGGCAAGAACCCCACTCCTGGCCGTTTGCTTGCCGCCATTCTGCTGGCGGCGGTGGCCGGCCTGCAGCTCGGCTCCCTGGGCGTGGTCCTGCAGACCTCGCTCTCCGGCGTCTCCGAGTTGCCTTTTTCGTCCTTCATCGTGCTCATGCAGCCCATCCACCTGGCCATCGGCGTGGTCGAGGGGTTGGTGACCGCCGGCGTGGTTTCCTTCATCTGGAAGGCCCGGCCCGAGATCCTGGAAAAAGCGGCAAGCGGCCAGGGCCTCGGTTCGCTCCCGGTGAAACCGGTGCTGGCCGGCCTCCTCGCCGCCACCCTGGTTACCGGTGGTTTCCTCTCCTGGTACGCCTCGGAACACCCCGACGGTCTCGAGTGGTCCATGTTCAAGGTGTCCGGCCAGGAGGAGTTGGAGGGCCAGGGCGGTTCCTTGCACGACTCCCTGGGAACCCTGCAGGAAAAGACCTCCTTGCTTCCCGACTACGGTTTCAGGGCAGGAGAAAGCGGGGCAGGGGAAGAGGCCGCCGATCCCCGGCTCGGCACCTCGGTCGCCGGTCTGGTGGGCGGTGGCCTCGTTCTGCTCATGGGCCTCGGTCTCGGTTTCCTGCTGAAGAGGCGGAACTCCGGCGCCGCTCCCGCAACCCGGCGCTGATTTCCCGTTCTCCAACGGGTAGCAGGCGACAAGGTACTCGATGTCCTCGAAGATCGACCGGGCCTTTTACGATATCGGCCACCTCGACACCCTGGCCGAGGGCTCGTCCGCCCTGCACCGCCTCGACCCCAGGGCCAAGGTGCTGGCCACCGCGGTCTTCGTGGTGAGCGTGGTCTCCTTCGGCAAGTATGAAATCGCCCGCCTGCTGCCCTTTTTTCTCTACCCGGTCCTGGTGATCGCGCTGGCCGATCTGCCGGTGTTTTTTCTTCTTCGCAAGCTCCTCATCGTCTCGCCCTTCGTGCTCTTCGTGGGTATCTTCAACCCCTGGTTCGACCGGGCGGTGCTGGTGGAGCTGGGGCCCGTCGCCCTCTCGGGCGGCTGGGTGTCCTTTCTCTCGCTTCTTCTGCGCTTTGCTCTCACCGTCGGCGCGGCGCTGCTGCTCATCGCCACCACCGGCTTCACCGCAGTCTGCATGGCCCTTGAGAAACTGGGCGCTCCCCGGATTTTTGCCGTGCAGCTTCTCCTGCTCTACCGTTATCTGTTCATCCTCATCGAGGAGTCGATCCGCATGATCCGGGCCCACGCCCTGCGCTCCTTCGGCACCGGGCTCCGCTACCGGGTCTTCCTGCAGATCCTCGGTAACCTCCTGCTGCGCACCATGGACCGGGCCCAGCGTATCCACATGGCCATGCTCTGCCGCGCCTTCACCGGCGAGATCCGGATCATGCGCCAGTTCCGCTTCGGGCGCCGCGAATTTTTCTATCTTACCGGCTGCTGCGCCTTCTTCATCGGCCTGCGGCTTACCGACCTGCCGTCCTTGGTCGGCCGTTTTCTTCTGGAGATGGGCCCATGAGCCACCACATCGTCGAAGTCCGCGATCTCGAATTTTCCTACCCCGACGCCACCCAGGCCCTTGGCGGCGTCTCCTTCACCGTCCGGCACGGCGAGGCGGTGGCCATCGTCGGCGCCAACGGCGCCGGCAAGTCCACCCTCCTGCTCCACCTCAACGGCTACCTGGTACCCACCGCCGGCCAGGTACGGATCGGCGATTACCAGCTCACCAGGGAGACGGTGCGCGAGGTGCGGCGCACGGTGGGCATGGTGTTCCAGGACCCCGACGACCAGCTTTTTCTCTCCACCGTGTTCGACGACGTCGCCTTCGGCCCCCTCAACCTCGGTCTGGCGCCCGAAGATGTCGCCCGCCGGGTCGAACAGGCCCTCGACAAGGTGGGGGTCGGACACCTCCGCGACCGCCCGCCCCACCGCCTTTCCACCGGCCAGAAGCGGCGGGTGGCCATTGCCTCGGTGCTCTCCATGAGCCCCGACATCCTGGTGATGGACGAACCCACCGCCGGGCTCGATCCCCGCGCCCGCACCCAGCTCATCACCCTGCTCCAGGGCTTCGAGCACTCGAAGATCATCGCCACCCACGACCTCGACATGGTGGTCGATCTTTGTGAGCGCACCATCGTCATGCACGATGGCCGGGTCCAGGCCGATGGCGCCACCATGGAAATTTTCGCCAATGCCGAGCTCCTTGCCGGGTGCGGCCTCGAAAAACCGCTTCGCATGCAGGGCTGTCCCGCCTGCCGCTGACCCCGCTTTCTCCCTATTTTTTCCATGCCAAAGCCCCTGTTTCAGGGGCTTTTCTATTTAATGGCGAAATTGTATAGGAATTTCCAGTTTGATTGATTGGTTATAATTTGATAATGACGTGGTTCGCGTTTCCTGCTTTGTTTAACAGCACGTTCAGCGGTTCGGATGGAGGCGCCGCCCGGCTCTATTCGTTTCACAAACATTTTTTCAAAAAGGGAAAACGCTATGCAAAAAAAACTCGACTGCCGGGGCCAGGCCTGCCCCGCTCCGGTGCTGCAGGTGAGGGACATCCTCGCCCAGGAAAACCACGCTGTTGTCCATGTGCTGGTGGACAACCAGGCGGCCCGGGAAAACGTTGGCCGTTTTCTCGTCCACCAGGGTTTTCAGGTGACGGTCGAAGAAAGAGAGGGAGAATTCCTGGTCGCCGGCACTCGATCTGGTGAGGCCTGCGAGGTCATGGCCGAGCCGGAACTTGCCGCGATGGTGGTCGAGAAAAAGATCGCCGTGCTGGTGACCACTGACCGGATGGGCCACGGCGATGATTCCCTGGGGCGGGGCCTGATGCTCAATTTCTTGAAAACCCTCAAGGAAATGGGCGGTGAGCTCTGGCGCTTGATGTTCGTAAACGGCGGCGTGCGGCTCACCGTCGAGGGTGCCGACACCCTGCCGGTCCTGCAGGCACTGGTGAAGGAAGAGTCGGTTTCGGTGCTGGTCTGCGGTACCTGCCTCAACCATTTCAACCTGCTCGAGAAAAAGCAGGTGGGCGAGACCACCAACATGCTCGACATCGTCACCTCCCTGCAGGTGGCGGACAAAGTGATCACCATCTGATTTTTTTAAATATTTGGTTTCAAAACGTTTCCACTAAGTACAGGAGAAAACATGATTACCGTCACCTCTCTTGCTGCCCGCAAGCTGGCCGACTACCTGGCCGAACAGGCCATCAGCTCGCCGGTGCGGATCGCCGCCATCAACGGCTGCGCCGGCCCCGCCCTGTCCTTGGCCCTCGACGATTGCGGGGCAAACGATATCATTGAGGAAAAAGAGGGGGTTACCCTGTTGCTCGACCGGGATTTCGCCGCCATCTGCGGGCAGGTTACCCTCGGGTACCTCGAAAAGAGCACCGGCTGCGGCTGCTCGGGAGGTGGCGGCTTTTCCCTCACCAGCGCCAATCCCCTGCCCGGCGCCGGCACCGGTTGCGGCGGTTCCTGCGCCTCCGGTTCCTGCGCCTGCTGAGCGGCAGGCTTTTTCTCCTTTCCTCTTTCCCCTTGGTACGCGCGATGAACACGAGCTTTGAAGTAAAACCTTACCCCGAAATGTGGGTCGCCCTCGATATGGACGTCGAGCGTTTCGACAAGTCCCGGCTCATGCTGGGCGAGATGTATGGGAAAATATTCCTCACCCAGAAAAACCGGCCCAGTGGCATGGCCTACTTCGACTCCATGATCGCCGAGCTCTTCGGCGGCCGTATCCGTGAGATGCTCGACGCCAAGAAAGAAGGGAAGCCGGTGGTGGGCACCTTCTGCGTCTACATTCCCGAGGAGATCGTGGTGGCGGCGGGTGGCGTCTGCGTCGGGCTCTGCGGCGGCTCCCAGGGCTCGATCCCGGACGCCGAGAAGATCCTGCCGCGAAACATCTGTCCCATGGTGAAGTCGGCCTATGGTTTCAAGGCGGGGCGCATCTGCCCCTATTTCCAGACCGTGGACTTCGTCTACGGCGAGACCACCTGTGATGCCAAGAAGAAGACCTGGGAGCTTCTCGACCGGCTGGTGCCGACCTATGTCATGGAGATCCCCCAGATGAAGAGAGCGCGGGATCGCGCCCTTTGGCTCGAAGAGGTGGGAGATTTCAAGCAGCAGGTGGAGAAGGTGAGCGGCAGGACCATTACTGAAGAAGACCTTGCCCGCGGCATCCGGGTGGTGAACGACAAGCGGCGGGCGCTCCAGCGGCTCACCCGTTTGCGGGCCTCGAATCCGGCGCCGGTGAGCGGCAGGGACGCTCTGCTCATCGAGCAGATCGCCTTCTACGACGAACCGGTGCGTTTTGCCGAAAAGCTGAACGCGCTCTGCGACGAGCTCGAAGAACGGGTAGCGAAGGGCGAAGGCGTCGTCGACCTTGTAGCCCCCCGGGTCATGGTCTCGGGCACGCCCATGGCGCTGCCCAACTGGAAGGTCCACAATCTTCTCGAAGCGGCCGGCGCCGTGGTGGTGAACGAGGAATCCTGCATCGGCACCCGCTACTTCAAGGATCTGATCGGCGAGGACAAAGTACAAATAAACGAGCAGCTCGCCGAGCTCACCGACCGCTACATGCGGATAGACTGCTCCTGCTTCACCCCCAACGACGAGCGGGTCGAACAGGTGCTCAAAGAGTACCGGGAGTCCAACGCCCAGGGCATCCTGCACTATTCCCTGCAGTTCTGCCACACCTACAATATCGAGGAGATCAAGATCCGCGAGGCCTGCGAGCGGGAGAACATTCCCTACCTGGCCATCGAATCGGATTATTCCCCCGAGGACGTGGGCCAGTTGCAGACCCGGATCGAGGCTTTTTTGGAACAGATCCGCGGCTGATCCGCCGCCATTTCCAGAATTTTATAAAAATTCTTGCAAAAACAGCTCTCTGAACCGACGAGGAAGAGAGCTGTTGTCTGAAAAAATGTTGATTGGAATCGATCTTGGCTCGCGCACCATAAAGCTTGCGGCCCTGAAAGACGGGCTTCTCGTCGATCAGCAACTGGTGGAAAGCGGCTTCGATCCCTGCCGCCAGTCCCAGGAGCTCATCGGCCGCTACGATGCCAGAAAAATCGTGGCCACCGGTTACGGCAGGCATCTCGCCCAGGAGCACTTCGCCCAGGAGGTGATCACCGAGATCAAGGCCCATGCCCTGGGGGCCCGCCATTCTTTTCCGGACTGCCGGACCGTGGTCGATATCGGCGGCCAGGACAGCAAGGTTATCTCCCTTGACGGGGCCGGCAGGGTGGCGAACTTCCAGATGAACGACAAGTGCGCCGCCGGCACCGGCCGTTTTCTCGAGATCATGGCCGCCACCCTGGGCTACCGGCTCGATGAGTTCGGGCCCGCCGCCCTGGAATCGGCAAGCGAGGTGGCGATCAACTCCATGTGCACGGTATTTGCCGAGAGCGAGGTGATTTCCATGAAGAACCGCGGCATCCCGGCCCGGGACATCGCTCTGGCCGTGCACCGGTCGGTGGTGGGGCGCCTGGTCGCCATGCTGAACCGGCTCGGTTGCGGAAAGAAAGTCGTCTTTTCCGGCGGCGTTGCCCGCAACCCCTGCATCGTAGCTCTGCTCCGCGAAAGCCTGGCCGGCGTCGAAGTCCAGGTGCCCGAGGCTCCGGACCTGGTCGGCGCCGTCGGCGCCGCCCTGCACGGTGGCCGCTAATGGCCTTGTGCGGCTGCCCTGGGCAAACAAAGTACTTTCTCGAATAATGTCGACCTGGAAGCGAAAAGACGAGTCAGACCGTTCCCTGTTTCAGTTTCTCTGCTCGGAGTGCGACCTCAGGAAACGGATCTACCTGGAAAGAGAAGGCTGGATCCTGTTGCGGGAGGACGAGCCCGTTTGCTGCAACGACTGTGAGCTGCAGTGCGCCCTGACCACGGGCGAGCTTTGGGGGGCCGGCGACGGGGAGCGTTTTGCGGTCTGCGCGGAATGCGCCGGGTACGAGCGCTGCGCCTTGAAAGGCCGCTATTTTTGCTGACCGAGCGTATCGCGCAACACCCTTGCGGCACCGGTGGCACACCTTCCGAAAGGCAACCGCCACATCTCTGTTCCGCCCCGTCTGTCTGCTTGATTTCCTCAGTTGGTTTTCTCTCTTCTGGTACCGATTCCCATATGAAAAGCGTGGCGACTTTGTCTTGCCATGGGGTAATATTGAGACTGGATCTCAGCCCGGCAGGAAAGGGAAAACGAGGGCCTCGTGCAGTTCGGCAGGTGTGTGTCTGTGTAGAGAAGTAAGGAGAATGTTTCTGCAATGAAGCGAGTCTGTGCCTGGTGCCAGGAAGAGATGGGCGAAAAGCCGTCGCAGCAACTTTCCGAGGACAGTATCACCCATGGCATTTGCAGACGGTGCGCCAACCGGATCTTTGCCGAGCTGGGCCTCGAGATGGATTCTTTTCTCGATCGTCTGGCGGCGCCGGTGGTGGTGGTCGACCAGAATGGCAGGGTGGCCACGGCCAATTCACGGGCCCGGGCCTTTCTCCGGAAGGAACTTGCCGAAATCAGCGGCCACCTGGGCGGCGAGGTGTTCGATTGTGCCTTTGCAAGTCTTCCCGAGGGCTGCGGACAGACCGTGCATTGCGAGGGCTGCGCGGTCAGGCGCACGGTGATGGACACCTTCCAGACCGGTCGAAGCCATCTGCGGGTACCTGCCTACATCAACCGCGGCCGGCCCGATGATTGCCTTGCCATCGAAGTGCTGATCTCCACCGAAATGCAGGGCGACGTGGTGCTGCTGCGGATCGACCGGATGGGGGGCGGGTAGGGGAATTCCATCGTTTGGGGACCAGGATGGCCACCTGATTTTCCTTCTGTTGCCAGGCCCTGCTGGCCAGAGTCCAACACCCCCGGTTGATGCTCAGGGATAAAAAGCAAACGACTCTTCGTCTTGCTCTCTGATCCGTTCGAGCTGGTCGGAGAGATCGAGCAGTTCCCGCTCCCAGTAGGAACGGGAACCGAAATCCGTTACCACCCGGGTCTGGCCGTCGCGGGCAGCCTGGTGGGCGCACCAGGCGATGTAGTGGACAAACCGCATGGCCCGCAGCGGTTCGATGAGCCGTAACGTCCGCCGGTCGAAGGGCCGGAAGGTCTCGTAACCCTCGAGAAAAAGGTCGATTTCGATGAGAGATTTTTCCGGGTAGTCGGGCAGCAGCATCCACAGGTCCTGCACCGGCGGGCCGAGTGCCATGTCGTCGAAGTCGATCAGGAAGAAGCCTTCGCCGGGGCGCTGGATGATGTTGGCGAAATGGCAGTCGCCGTGGATGCGGATGTTTTTGACGCCGGCAAACATGGGGGCGATGGTTTCGATGAGCTCCCCGGTGAGTTGCCGGAAACGACCCGCCAGGTCCTTGGGCAGAAAGCCCGAGTCGAGGATGACCTTGGCCTGCTGGCGGGTGGAACTCTCCGGCGCCATCAGAATCCGATCCGCCGGCTTCCTGCTGGCCCCGACGGCATGTACGCGGCCCAGGAGGCGACCCAATTCCAGCCACTGGTCGTCGGTGAACTCGTCGCAGTTCCTGCCGCCTTTTTTCGGAAAAACCGCGAAGAAGAGCTGGCCGTCACGTGCCAGCGTATCGCCGCCGGTCAGGGCCAGCGGGGCGATCACCGGGATTTCTTGGGCGGCGAGCTCGCTGAGAAAGCCGTGCTCGTCTCTGAGCGCCGCCTCCGACCAGCGGCCCGGCCGGTAGAATTTGGCCACCAGGCCGCGACCCTCGCGGTCGCGCAGTTCGTAGACCCGGTTGATGTAGGACGCCAGCGGGGTACAGAGATTGGTGCAACTGCTGCCCAGTTCCTTTTCCACCAGATCGAGCACCCGCTCCGGGGTGAGGCTGCTGAATTCCGACTCCTTCTTCCCGGCCTCGCTGCGGTTCATCGCTGTATTCCTCTGTCGCTGTTTCCCAAATCTTCCCTTGTCTCGCCAGATACATACCACACCCGTACCCGCCGGCAAATGTTTTCGGCGGGACTTTTCATCTCCCGCCTCGGAGAATCTCCGCCAATTTTTCTTTTTCAGGGAATTTTCCCCAGGCTTTCAGTATAGTTGGTGGCGAGGTGGAAGGAACACATGGTGAGCGCGCACCAGCAGCGTGGGAGAAAATGATGCCGAGCTTATACAAGGAAGAGGTGGGTCCGGGCAGTTTCGTCATCGACCGGACCGGCCACAAGCTTTTCAGCGCCGCCCTCGGAGCCAGCGTCGGCGTTGCGCTCTACGACGAGGTCGCCGGGGTCGGCGGGCTCATCCATTTTTTGTTGCCTGAACCAGTGGGGCGCAGCGGTTCCTGGCACCCGGAAAAATATGCCTCCGCCGGGCTGCCTTTTTTCATCGACCGCTTGCTGGATGCCGGAGCCAGCCGTGAGCGCCTGAAGGCGAGCGTGGCGGGTGGCACCCTCTTCGGCCGTACCGACCAGGAGGCCCTGCACCGCAACATCGGCGGCCGCTCCGCCGAGGTGGCGCTGGCCATCCTCCAGCAGCAGGGAATTCCCGTGATGCAGTCGGAAACCGGCGGTTTGTTGCCGCTCGGTCTGCAATTGCAGACCGATACCTGGCAGGCGGCAATCGCCCCCCTGTTCGTCGCCGACAACAACGGTTCCGGAAGCCTTGAGCACAAGCCGTCGGCCGCCGAGATCGATGGTGTCATCGAGAGAATCAAACCCATTCCCCAGGTGGCCCTCAAGGTCATCCGCATCTTCGAGAAAGAGGAGTACAGCATCTCCGAGGTGGCAACGGAGGTCCGGCGCGACCAGGTCATCGCCGCCCGGATCCTGCGTTATGCCAACTCCGTCATGGTGGGGCCGGGCCGGGCCCTCGAGTCCATCGACCGCGCCCTGGTCTTCCTGGGGGAGAAGGGGATGCTCGAAGCGGTACTCAGCGCCGCGGTGGAACAGTTTTTCGGCGACCATGAGGGTGGGTATGCCCTGATGCGGGGCGGGCTCTACCGTCACGCCCTGGGGGTCGCCCATGCCGCCCGGGAGCTGGCCCGCTTCACCGGCTGGGTGGAGCCGGCCGCGGCCTATACCGCCGGCCTTCTCCACGATATCGGCAAAATCGTTCTCGATGCCTTTGTGGCCGAAACCCGGCCCCTCTTCTACCGGAGCACTCCGGACCGGCATGCCGACTATATCGCCCTCGAGCGCGAGCTCTTCGGTAACGACCACCAGAAGACCGGCCAGCGTCTGGCCAGGAGCTGGAATTTGCCCCTGCCACTGGTCGAAAGCATCGGTTGCCATCACAACCCCGAGGCTGCCCAGGCCCATGGGCGGCTGGTGCAGATCGTCTGCTTTGCCGATCTGCTGGCCACCTGCTTCATGGCCGGTCTCGAGATCGAACGGCTCGACACCGAGCGGCTCCAGGAACGGCTGGGTGGGCTCGGCATCCGTCTTAACCAGCTGCCGCTTATCGTCGACCAGGTTCCCTGGCAGCAACTGATGTATGTCTGACCAAGGCAAAGGGAACGGCGAAAGGAGAAAGGCGCGGGGGCCAAGGGAAGAGATCTCGGCCCTTTTCTTGCCGGTACGCCCTTGAAAGAAAGACAGGGGTCAGGGCTCCTGGCAGAATTCCCCGATCATGCGGCGGATGGTTTCTATCTCGAAAGGTTTGTCGCAGATCCCGGAGACGCCGGCCTGCTGCACCGCGGCCAGACGCTGTTTGTTTTCCTCACTGGTCACCATGAGGATGGGGATGCCGCTTTGCAGGGTGTTGGTGCGGATATGGCGGATGAGCGCCTCGCCGTCCATCACCGGCATGTTGAAATCGGTGACCACCAGGTCGAAGAGTTTTTCTTCCAACTCGGCCAGCGCCTCGCGGCCGTTTTCCGCCTCCACGATATTTTCGATGCCCAGGTTGTTCAGCACCTTGCCGATGTGTTTGCGGGCCAGGAAGGAATCGTCCACCACCAGCACCTTGAGGTGGTTGAAACTTGATTCCGGCTTGGGCGGGCCACCGTCGATGAAGCGGGTGGAGGCGATGAGCGCCTTGCGCAGTTCGGCGGCGGCAAAGGGTTTGGGCAGGATGGCGACCACCCCGGCCTGGCGCACTCCGTCGAGCTTGGCAAAGGAAGTTTCGGTGGAAACCAGCATGAAGGGGATGTCTTCGAGCAGCGGATCGCGGCGCATGGTTTCGATCAACTCGGTGGCGGTCATGTCCGGCAGGTACAGGGCACTCACCACCAGGTCGGGGACGTGCCGCCGCATGGCGGTGAGGGCCTCGTTGCCGCCGCTGCAGGAGGTGATGTGCCGTACCTTGAGGCTTGCCAGTTGGCCCTCGATGAAGCGGGCCACGGTGATCGACGGTTCGACGACAAGAACCGTGAGGTCGCTGATGGGGATGGTGTCCATGGAACTCCTGGCTGTTTGTGTAGGTCCCGGACGCTGCCAGATCGGGCTGCAGGAAAACGCTTGACTCGTTCCCTGATACTCCCAGACGGCGGCCCGCTTGTCAAGGGTATCCTGTCGGTATCCTTGCAGGAACCTTTTTTTGACAAAGGCCCTTGAGGAGAACCGGCCGGATGCATGCGGCCCATCGTCATGTTTGGCAAGAACGGGTTTTGTTACGAGGGCATGGGGCGCGGTTCTGGCGCTCCAGCCAACTGGCCGCAGGCTGCGCCGATATCCCCTCCGCGGCTCTGGCGCACCAGGGTGCGGTAGCCGGCATCGCGGAGGATTTGCTGAAACCGAGCGATGCGCTCCGCCGCCGGGCGCCGGAAGGGCAACTCCCCGCACTCGTTGAAGGGCAAAAGGTTCACCCGGCAGGGGATGCCCCGGAGTTTTTGGGCCAGGAGGTGGGCGTCGGCTTCCGAGTCGTTCTCGCCGGCAATCAGGATGTACTCGAAGAGGATCACCTTCCTGCCCGGCAGGGGAAAGGCACGGCAGGCGGCGAGCAGGGCGTCGATGTTCCAGGTGTCGTTCACCGGCATCAGGCGGCTGCGGACGGAGTCGCAGGCGGCGTGCAGGGAGACCGCCAGGTTGACCTTCCGGTCGCGGCCGAGCTCGGCCATGCGCGGCGGGATGCCGCAGGTGGAGACGGTGACCCGCCGCCCGGTGAACTCGAGACCCCGGTGGTCCATGAGGATTTCGAGAGCTGTAAGGAGATTGCGGTAATTGGCAAGCGGCTCGCCCATGCCCATGAACACCAGGTTGTTGACCAGTTCCCTGGGGGTGGCGCGCCGCACCCCGCAGGCGATCATGTGTTCGAGAACCGCCAGCACCTGATTGGCTATTTCGGCGGGGGTGAGGTTGCGGCTGAAACCAAGCCGGCCGGTGAGACAGAACCGGCAGCCCATGGCGCAGCCGACCTGGGAAGACAGACAGAGGGTATGGCGTCCGTTTTCCGGGATCAGCACGGTCTCGATGAGCGCACCGTCCTCAAGGCGGAAGACGAATTTCACCGTGCCGTCCTTTGCCGTTCGGGACTCCAGCGGCCTCAGGCGGCTCAAACGGCATCTCTCGGCGAGGATCCGGCGGACCTCACCCTTCACCGGCAATTCCTCCAGGTTTGAATAACCAGGCCGCTGCAAAAGGGAGAAAATTCGACTGGCCCGGCCAGGGGGCAGGCCGAGCTCGACAAGCAGTTTCTCCAGGTCGGCGCGGCTCAGGCCGGCCAGGTCGGGCAGAGCGGTGGAGGGGGGGAACATCGGATCGCTTCGGTAACCGGGAAAAGGATTGTTGAAAAGAGTTGCGGCCAGATCATACCGCATCGGCCTGCTTTTTGCCCGATCAGTTTGGCCGTTGTCTTTGCCGGGGGGAGGTGGTAACCTCATCGACGACCGTTGGTGTTCTTCATCCGACCGGGATGACACCATTTCTTCTGGAGACAGGTGTTGGCTTCCCTTGCGAAAAAGATAATCTTGCCGGCAGGCCGAAACGCTGCCTCACGAAAAAGCCGGCAGCGTCCTGCCGTTGCCAGGAAGCTGTTCTGGTGCCGGCTTGCCGCAGGCGCTTTCTTCCTGGTTCTTTCCTTCCTGGTGGCTGGTTGCGGCGTCCAGATGGGCGGGGAGTTGCCGCCTGTCCCTGCCATGGCCGCATTTTCTGGTTCGGGCTCCAGCGAGTTGCCGGAGAGGTGGTGGCTGAGCTTCGGCGATCCGCTGCTTGATCGTCTGGTGGAGCAGGCCCTTTCCGGCAATCTGACCATCCGGGCGGCCTGGGCCAGGCTCGACCAGGCCGACGCCGCGGCCCGCAAGGCGGGTGCCGATCTCCTGCCCGGTTTGGCCGGGGAGGCGGGGCTTTCGAAAAGCCGGAGCCGGCAGCAGGGCGTTGAAGACCTGGCAAGCCGTTATCTCCTTGGCCTTGGCGCCGCCTATGAGCTTGATCTCTGGGGAAGACTGGCCAGCCGGCAGGATGCCACCCTGCTCGAGGCCGAGGCCAGCAGCCAGGATCTGCGCAGCGCTGCCCTGTCGGTGAGCGCCGAAGTGGCTTCGGCCTGGTACCAACTGGTGCAGCATCTGGCGGAAAGGGACGTGCTCGAACGCCAGATAAAGGCCAACCAGGAACTTCTCACCCTGGTCGGGCTTCGTTTCCGCGCCGGCCAGGCACTTCTCGCCGACCTGCTCCAACAGCGGCAACTCGTCGAAGGGCGGCGCGGCGATCTTCACCTGGTGAATGCCCGGATCGGTCTGCTCGCAAGCCGGTTGGCTATTTTGCGCGGTCTCGTTCCGGGCGAGGACAGGGAAAGCGTTGGGGGGCGGCCGCAACTGGTGCAACTGCCGCCGTTGCCCGCTACCGGCCTGCCTGTTGAAGTTATCCAGCAACGGCCCGATGTTCTCGGTAGTTTCCGCCGACTGCAGGCCGCCGACCAGCGGGCTGCCGCCGCCGTGGCAGATCGCTTCCCGCGGATCGATCTTGCCGCTCGTTTGGAGACATCAGCGGGCAGCAGCCGGTTGCTGTTCGACAACTGGCTCGCCAGCATCGCCGCCGGCCTCGCTGCTCCCGTGGTGGACGGCGGTTTTTTACGGGCCGAGGCCGAGCGCAGCCAAGCCGTGTCCCGGGAGGCGTTCGAGCGCTATCGGCTCACCGTGCTCGAGGCCCTGGCCGAGGTAGAGGACCGGCTCGGGGAGGAACGCCGCCTGCTCGACTCCCTGCAGAGCGTCGAGCAGCAGGCGGAGTTCGCCAGACAGGCGGAAAACCAACTGTTGGCCCGGTACCGGCAGGGCGATGTGAGTTACGAGCGGGTGCTCAGTGCCCGTATCTCCGCCCAGCAGCTCGAGCGCAGCCGGCTTGCCGCGCACCTGCGCCTGCTTGAAAACCGCATCGGTCTCTGCCGTGCGCTGGCGGGCGGCTGGTCACTGCAACGGCCCCTGGCGGCGGAGTCATGAGAAAGGAATTAAGGATGGAGCCAGAGACGCATAAGAATGGAGCAGGATCGGAGAAAGGGGCAAGCGGCTCTGGTCCCCAACCACCAGACAGGATTCCCGTGGGCCTGCGGCTTCTGCGCCTCTTGCTGCCGGTGCTGGTGGTGGTTGCGGCGGTGCTGGGGGCGCGCTGGATGCTCGACAACCGGCCCGAAGCGAAACCCAGGAGTCGCACGCCGACGGCTCCTCTGGTCGAAGTGGTGGAGATCCCCTTCGGGCCGCTGACGCTGACCGCGCAGGCCATGGGAACCGTGCTGCCGGCTCTTGCGCTCGATCTCACTGCCCAGGTGAGCGGCCGGGTGGTGGAGCTCGGCGCCGGCTTCGAGCCAGGCGGCATGGTGAAGAAAGGAGAGGTGCTGCTGCGTATCGATCCGCGGGATTACGAGCTTGCCGTGCGCCAGGCCGAGGCCGAGGTGGCCAGGGCTGAAAGTGAACTGCAGCTCGAGGCGGGGCGCCGGCTCGTTGCCCGGCAGGAATTCGAGCTGGCCGGCGCAGGAGCGAACGAGGAAGAGAAGCGGCTGATGCTGCGGGCGCCGCAACAGGCCGGCCTGCAGGCCAGCCTCGAGGCCGCCAGGGCCCGGCTCGACAGAGCGCGACTTGACCTCTCCCGCACCACCCTGACGGCGCCTTTCAACGCCGTGGTGATGGAACGCCGGGTGGCGCCCGGCGCCATGGTAACCGCCGCCGGGGTCCTCGCCCGTCTGGCCGGCACCGACGCCTTCTGGGTAGAAGCCGTGCTGCCGGTGGCGGATCTTGCCCGGTTGCGTCGGCCCGGCGCCGGGCTCGAGAAAAGCGCCGTACGGGTTTCGGATAATGCTGCCTGGGGGGAAGGTTTTTTTCGCCGCGGCCAGGTGGAGCGTCTTTTGCCCGGGCTCGAGGAACAGGGGCGCATGGCCCGGTTGCTGGTGCGGGTCGAAAACCCGCTGGACCTGGCGGGATCCGGCAGGCTCCTTCTCCTTGGCTCCTACGTTCAGGTCGAGATAGAAGGAAATGCCCTGGAACGGGCAGCGGCCGTTCCCCGGCAGTTCTTTCGCGATCGGGACACCCTCTGGGTTCTCGATAAAGAAGGAAAGCTCGCCATCCGTCAGCCGGAAATCAGCCACCGCGGCCGGGAGGAAATGATCATCTGCTCCGGGATCGAACCGGGGGAGCGGCTGGTGACCACCGACCTGGTGGGGCCGGTGGACGGAATGCTGGTGCGCTTGGCCGAGAGCGAGCAGGATGGGGCA
>JBFHWX010000034.1:0-24841 GCA_041599275.1 Desulfobulbales bacterium
GCTGGCAACGGCCCGCAAGGTGACACTCGAAACACGGGTGGAGGACCTGGCCCGGCTCGAGATAAAGCCGAACGGCTGGGACGGAATCGTCTCCATCTTCGCCCACGTGCCGTCGGCCATCCGCCGCGAACTGCACCGCAAAGTAACCGCCGGCCTACGGCCGGGCGGCCTCTTCATTCTGGAGGCCTACACGCCGGACCAGCTCCGCCATAAAACAGGCGGCCCGCCGGACCTCGACAAGCTCATGAACCTCGATGAGCTGCGAAGGGAGCTCGCCGGTCTCACTATCGAGCACGGGGTGGAAACGGAACGGGAAATCGTCGAGGGCACGCTGCACACCGGCCTGGGCGCGGTGGTCCAGATCCTGGCCAGAAAGCCGTAGAGCCCCCTTAGGGTCCGCAGGCGATGACCCCGAAACGCAGAAGCTCACCCACGGTCTCCGCCATGGGCAGGCCCACCACGTTGGTGTAGGAACCGCGGATACTCTCCACCAGGAAACCGCCCCGGCCCTGGATCCCATAGCTGCCTGCCTTGTCGAGGGGCTCGCCGGTGGCGACGTAGGCGGCGGCTATCTCTTCGGAAAAGGCGCCGAACTCGACCTCGGTGCACACGGCCCGCTGGCTGGCCGGTCGGTCGCCGCGCTGCAGGCAGAAACCGGTGATCACCCGGTGGGTGCGGCCGGAGAGCAGCAGCAGCATCTTTCGGGCATGGTCCTCGTCCCGGGGCTTCCCCAGGATCCGCTCGCCGAGCACGACGATGGTGTCGGCGGCCAGCACCCAGTGGTCAGGGTGTTTCCCTGCCACCGCCCCGGCCTTGTCTGCTGCGGCCCGCAGGGCAAAGGCTTCGGGGGCTTCGCCCGCCGCCGGGGTCTCGTCGGTATCGGGCACCTCCACTGAAAAGGTAATGCCCAGGTCGCGTAAAAAAGCCTGGCGGCGGGGCGAGCCGGAAGCCAGGATGAGGGGCTGCAGGCACACGAAGGGCCCAGGAGGCGTGGAGCTGCCAGGATTCATCGGGGCTTGGGATCCTTCTAGTCGAGACGGAATCGCCGCTCGCGCAGCAGCCGGGAGCAGGCTTCCACCACCTGCTGGTCGTAAAGGGTGCCGCTATGGTTTTCGATCTCCCGCAGCACGTCATCAAGCGAGCTTGCCGGCCGGTAAGGGCGATGCGAAGCCATGGCCTCCACCACGTCGGCCACCGCCAGCACCCGTGCCTCGATGAGAATATCGTCGCCGGCGAGCCCGGCGGGATAACCCGAGCCGTCGAGCCGCTCGTGGTGCTGCAGCACGATGCTGGCCACCGGCCAGGGAAAGTCGATGCCCTTCAGGATCTCATAGCCTGCCTGGGGATGGATCTTCACCAGGTTGAACTCGAGCGGGCCCAGTTTGCCGGGCTTGCTGAGGATCTCGGCGGGCACCGACAGCTTGCCGATGTCGTGCAGGGCGCCGGCCATGCGGATGCCGTCGATCATCTCGCTCTCCAGACCGATCTCCTCGGCAATGGCCCGGGCCAGGTTGGTGGAGCGCCGCTGGTGGCCGGCGGTGTACGGATCGCGGGTCTCCACCATCATCGCCAGGGCCTCGATGGTGCCGGCCAGGCTGCGCCGCAGCTTCTTCATGGTGCGGCGGTTGCCCTCCTCGGCCTGCTGGCGGGCGGTGACGTCGTCGATCAGGGCCACAAGCTCGCCGGAGGACAGCTTGTACACCGAAGCCTCGCGGAAAAGCTCCCCTTCGCCGGCCGCCACCGTGTAACTGTGCCGGATCTGCCGGCCGCTGCGCCAGACCCGGTCGAGCACCCCAGGCAACCCGGCCTGGACGAAATCGGCGAAGCATTCCTCCACCGGCCGCCCCACCGCCTGTTCCTGGCGCACTCCCTGGAGCTGCTCGGCGGTGCGGTTGCAACCGAGCACGACAAACTGCCGGCCGGCATCCCGGGCGGCAAAAACGATAACGCCGCTGGTCATGTTGTTGAACAGCTCCTGGAACCTGGTCTCGGAAACGGCCAGCAGGTCCTCGCCAACGGCCAGATGCCGGGTGATGCGGCGGTTCGCCAGCCGGGCCACGAAAAACGCCAGGGTCAGAAAAACAACGGCAAGGGCCAAAAGAGAGATGGCGGCCTTGCCGAGCAGGGCGTCCTTGGCGGCGACAAGGTCACTCACATCGGTATAGGTGACCAGCCGCAGGCCGTCGTGCCCCTCCAGGGCCATGGAGACGCGGGCGATGTCGGCGCCGGCCGCCATCGCCGGCGCCACTCCCCGGCTGTCCTGCAGAATCGCAAAAGCGGTAGCCGCCTTCTCGCCATCGCCAAAGTCGGTGGCGGTGCGCCCGACCTCATCGGCTGCTGAAGAATAGACTATGCTGTTGTCGGCGGCGACGACGCGGATTTTCATGAGGTTGAAGGCATGGCGCAGCTGCACCTCCTGGCCGGCCAGGTCGCGGCCGCTGCTTGCCGCCAGCTCGCCGCCAGGCAGAACAAGGCTGCTGGCCAGGTGGCCTGCCACCTGCATGCCGTGCCACTCGATCTGCCGGTAGAGAATGTTCTCGAGGGAGGGATAGAGCAACGCAAAAAGGGCGAGGGGCATCAAGAGGACCGCCGCAATGGCGATGGCCAGAAGCCCCTGGGTATGATTGCCGTATTTCATGCGGACCTGGCGACGTCCCACCCGCGCCCCCCAGACAAGAAAACCGGCGGCAGGCGGTGGTACGCCTTTTGTAAAACATTCATAAAATCAAAAAAACCGCTTACACCATAGCTTATCGGGCTCTTGAGAAGAAGCACTTTTTCGCGCCCCTTCTTCATGAAACCGCCACGAACCGGCCAGAAACCACTTGGCCCATCGAGCAAAGCGCACCCAATCCATTGGCACCATCGCTTGCTCCTTGCAGCCCAGCCTCGTTTTTGGCAGTGTATTCTCTGAAGATGGACTGGGGAAAAGGCCCTCGTACCGCTGAAGATGGCGAATCCGGCAAGCGCAGACCCCGAGGAGTGCCGGCGTCGAGGGCGCGGAGGCATACCATAAGGTATGTCGAGCACCCGAGATGCCGCCACGACGCAGGAGACCGGACTTTTCGCGGTGCCATCTTAAAGAAAGGCCAGCCCCCTGCCCCAAGACGAACACCACCGGGAGGTACGCACAGTGACAGGCAAGGCGATCAGGCTCCGCTACACTTCCTGGAAACGGTTTCTCAAAGATTACAGCGGAATAAAGGAAGGAAAACTCGTTCTCCAAACCAGCGGCCGGCTCCCCCTGGGTGCGGCCCTCAGGGCCGAGCTCTCCCTGCCGGGGACCGAAGAAGTCGTTCCCCTGCTGCTGACGGTGGCCCGGGCGTACACCGACCGGAACGACCAGGGCGAGGAGACCCCCGCCGGCTATCTGCTCAATCTTGAACCGGGCAACGAAAAGGCCCTGGCCAGACTCCAGGCCCTGGCAACGGAGGCCGCCGCCGAGACCGCCGCCAGGCCGGTGGCGGCCTCCGACGATGAGGCCACCGCCCTGCCCATGGACTGGCTGCAGCGCTCGGTGCGCCGCCCCCCCGCTTCGCCGCCGCAACCGGAACCAACCCTTCCCCCGCAGGCCGCCGGTCAGGTCGAGAAGAAACTCTCTCCCGAAGAACGGCTTGCCGCCAAACCGGCGGCGGACTTCATCGTCGACTTCACCAAGGCCATGCTGCGCAGCGGTTATTACGATCCCGCCCACCCCTCGAGCCGCTCGGCCAAACTCGGCCTGCACGAAAAATTCCTCGCCTGCCTGGGCAACCGCGCAGAACTCTGTCTCGCCCTCAACGACCGGGGAGAAACGGCCGACATCACGGTAAGCGGAGCCCTGGAGGAGACGCTCACCGCCCGCAACCTGCTCGGCGCCGGCACCGCCGACCTCTTTCTGCCCAAGCTCCGCGACTATTTCCAGCGCAAGGGCCTGCTCAGCATCGCCATCAAGGGGCAAACCAGCGCCGAGGAGTTCAGCCGCTTCATCGACATCCTGATCGACCCCCAGGTCGATCAGGCCCCGGCCGGCAAGGTGGGAGGGCTCTTCACCCAGGCCCTGGTGGCCGCCGGCATCGCCACCGTTTCCACGGTGTTCAACGACGACCTGCTGGCCCTTGAGACCACCCTGCCCTGGCGGGTGGAGCTCGCCATCCGCAGGCTGGCCAAGGACCTCAAGGTCCTGCCCATGTTCAAGGACCGCTCGGAGGAAGAAATCCGGCGCATGAAAACGCAGATCGTCCAGGACATCATCCGGCCACTGCGCCACCCCGCCTTCTTGAAGGACCTGGTGATCAACTGCTCGGTCATTGCCCGCCACGTCCCCGAACTCGACGCCGAGGACCTCGAAAAGATCCTCATCGCCTCCTTTCCCCTGGAAATGCTGCTCTCCACCTCCACCCTCATCCTCCGCGAGCTCGAAAAGCTGCAGGAACTCGAAGAGGCGGAAGGCAAACACCAGGTGCTCGCCCGCCGCATGCAGGGCGTCACCCGCATCCTGCGCTGGATAGCACGCCGGGTCATCCGCGAGAAAACCGCCGGTGCCGGCCGGTTCCTCGAGCAACTCTACCTGCGAAACATCCTTGCCTTCGAGGACCTGCCGCAGGACCTGCAGGACTGGGTCAACACCCTGCGGATGGCCAAGGACGTGAGCGAACGGCGGGAACGTTACGCGGAAGCCTTCCTCTCTCCCGAGCGGGCGGAAGACGCCGTGGTCCTGCTCAAATGCTTCCAGCGCGTCGTGCCCCTGCTGCTCTCACACCAGGACTGGGACACCCTGCAGACCATCGCCCGGGCGACCTCGGCCGCCAGCGGCGGCATGCTGCCGGAATCACCGGCTGGCTTCGTCTTTGGCGCACTCACCGGACAACTGGCGGCCGAATACAGCCGGGACGAGGAAACACGGGGCGCCGTGGACGAACTGTGCGATATGCTGGGCATGACCGGGCTCGAAGTACTGAGCCGGGTGCTGGCCGAAAGCGGCAGCAGGATAAGCCGGATCGAGGCGGTCAAGGCCCTGGCCGCCAAAGGAAACCTGGCCCGCGCCTGGACCCGCCTCACTCTCGACAACCCGCAGTTGCCATGGTTCCTCAAGCGCAACGCCCTCATCATCATGCAGCACGTGGGCGAAGGCGACGAGGACGTCTTCCGCACCCGCGCCTATCTGCGCCATGCCCACGGCCGCCTGCGGGAGGAAGCCCTCGGCACCATGATCGCCCTCGGCGCCCGGGATGCCGAGGCCCAGGTGATCACCGCCCTCGGCGACAAGGACGAGCGGGTCCGGCACCGGGCCCTCGATGCACTGAGCTCCCTGCCGGATTTTTCCGCCGCCGGCATCGAAAAGCTGCTCGATCTGGTCACCGCCCCGCCGCCCGGCGACAAGGAAGAGGCACGGCGCCACAGCTGGCAGGTGGCGCGGCTGCTGCGGGCCCTGGCCACCCTGTCCACCACTGGAGCCGAAGAGCGGATCGAGGAGAAGGTTCTCGAGCTCTGCGGGCAGCGGCTGCCGGGCAAAAAAGGCCTGCTCGACCGCTTGCGCCGCGAGGACAAGGAAGCAGACCCGGTGCTCACCGCCGCCTGCACCGTGCTCGGCAAATTCGGCGGTGGGCGGACGCTCAGTTTCCTCGATGAACTGGGAGCCTCGGACTCCCCCGCCAGCGCCGCCGCCGCGGAAACCGCCGCCCGCATCAGGGAGCGGCTGGAGGCAAAGCCCTGATGCCCGGTTTGGTTCATCCCGTCACATAACCGTTGGCTTGCGCGGCCCGTGGCTGTGTTGCGGAAAACCACGAGATCAACACTTCCCGGTCACGAGTAAACCGCACAAGGGCACGAGCGCGGTGCCGGCTACTGCTTGACCGTTATATTGTCCACCACCCGGACGACGCCTTCGGTCTGGCGGGCCAGGGCCACGGCCCTGGTCTTCTGGTCCTCGGTACTGACGATGCCGGTAAGCGAGACCACCCCGTTGAAGACATCGACATCGATGTTCATCGACCGCACCCCTGGCTCGCCCATCAGGGAAAGCTTGATCTTGCTGGCGATGTTCGAATCGGCGAACCGCTGGCCGAAGCCCCGCAGGCCGATCTGCAGATTGTCCACCACCCGCACCACGCCTGCGACCTTGGAGGTGATGGCGAGCGCCCGGTTGCGTTCCTCCTCGCTGCCCACCACGCCGGTCAGGGTGACCACCCCTTCCAGGGAATCGACATCGATCTTGCGGGCCCGCACGTCGGCGTCTTCCACCAGAGCCCGGTTGACCGCCGCGGTAAGGGCGACGTCGTCCATTATGCGGCCGGCGGTCCGCTCGTCGCCCCCCACCTTGTAGGCGCCGACCGTGGCGCCGCCCACCACCACCGGCGCGCATCCCGCTGCCAGCAGTCCCATCAACAGAACACCCGTGGTCACGATCCGCTGCATCATGTCATGTCCTCCTTGTGCCGGCCGGCAGACCCGGAACGCTTCGAAAAATGTGCGCCGCACCGCCGGTACCGTTTCTTATTCCGTCCTTCTTTTCTGCATTAGTCGACGGGCCGCAGGTCGAGATAGGTGTAGCCCTGCAAGCCCTTTTCATACTCGTTTAACAGCCGCATCGCCTCATTGGGCCGCAGCCGGTCCTCTTTGATCGCCCGGTCGATCTGGCCCTTCATCTTGCGGGTCAGGTCGTTGTCGGTGTACTGCACCAGGGAGAGCACCTTCTCCATGGTGGTGCCGGCGATGGTCTCCTCGATGTAGTACCCCGACTCCTCGTCCTCGTCGAGAAAAACGTGGGCCTCGTTGACCCGGCCGAACAGGTTGTGCAGGTCGCCCATGATGTCCTGGTAGGCGCCGGTGAGGAAGATGCCGATGTAGTACGGGCCGCCGTTGAGGTCGTGGAGCGGCAGGGTGTCCACCCCTTCCTCATAGAGATTGATGAAGCGGGCCACCTTGCCGTCGGAATCGCAGGTGATGTCGACCAGCGTCCCCTTGCGCCGCGGCTCCTCCTGCAAGCGGTGCAGCGGCATGATCGGAAAGAGCTGGCCAAAGCCCCAATGGTCGAGGAGCGACTGAAAGACCGAAAAATTGCACAGATACTGGTCGGCCAGGCTGCTTTCGAGCTCGGCGATCTCATCGGGCACGTACTCGGCGTCGCGGTAGTACTCGAGCACCCGGGCGCCGGTCCGCCAGAAGAGTTTTTCCACCTCCGCCTTCACCACCAGGTCGATGAGGCCCAGGGTGAAGTGGGTATGCACCTCCTCCTTCCAGTGCTGGGCGTCGTGATAGGCCTCCAGGGGGTTGTCCGGGTTGATGTTGCGGTAGGTGTCCCAGGCCTCCTGCACCAGCCGGTGGTTTGAGGCGGGAGGGCCCTCCTCCTCCACCACCTTGTGGATGTTGCCGAAGACCTCCACCACCAGCACCGAATGATGGGCCACGATGGCCCGGCCGCTTTCGGTGATCACCACCGGATGCGGCACCTGCTCGAGGTCGCAGACATCCATGATGTTGTAGATGATGTCACGGGCGTACTCGTTGAGCGAATAGTTGATGGAAGAATGAAAGGTACTGCGGCTGCCGTCGTAATCGACGCCCAGGCCACCGCCCACGTCGAGGAACTGGATGTCGTGGCCGATCCGGCGCAGCTTCGAGTAGAACATGGTGGCTTCCCGCACCGACTTCTTGATGGTCATGATGTCGGGGATCTGGGAACCCACGTGAAAGTGAACGAGCTTCAGGCAATGGGCCATGCCGGCCTCGGAGAGCAGCCGCGAAGCCTCGAGGATCTCGTGGGTGGAGAGGCCGAATTTGGCATTTTCGCCGGTGGATTTCTCCCACTTGCCGAAGCCCTTGGTCATCAGCCGCAAGCGGATGCCCACCAGCGGCTCGACCTGCATTTCCTTGGCGGCATTGATGATGTTGCGGATGTCCTCGAGCTTTTCCGCCACCAGGACGACCTTCTTGCCGAGCTTGACGCCGAGCAGCGCCGTGCGGACATAGCACTGGTCCTTGTAGCCGTTGTAGATGATGACGCTTTCGAGATCCTCGTGAAAGGCAAGGGCCGCGAAGAGCTCGGGCTTGGAGCCCACTTCGAGGCCGAAATTATAGTCACGGCCGGCGTCGACGATCTCTTCGATCACCTCCCGGAGCTGGTTCACCTTGATCGGGTAGACGCCGCGGTAGGTGTTCCGGTAACCAAACTCGTCGATGGCCAGCTGAAAGGCCTGGTTGATGCGGGCCACCCGGTTGCGCAGCAGATCCTGAAAACGCAGGAGCAGCGGGAAATGCAGCCCCTGCTCGCGGGCCTCCTCGATGACGTCCATGATGGCGATGGTGGCGCCCTCTTCCTTCATGGGGGAGACGGTCACCCGCCCGGCGTCGTCGATGTCGAAATAGCGCAGCCCCCAACGGCCGATCCCGTAAAGCTCCCGGGCGTCTTCAATGCTCCAGTCGGTTGTGTTCTCCATGCACCGTGATCCTGTTGGCTAGACTTCTGGTTGATTCATGTCTCGCTGCCGCACCGGAACGAGCCGGCGGCTCTCTTCCGCACCGATGTGCCCGAAACGGGGCAGCAAGGATACCAGATTCACCTCGTGCCCGCCACAAAGAAACACGCAATCCCGGGGACCAGCGGTCCGGCCGGCGGTTCAGGGAACCGCCCCATCCTCTGGCGCGGTCCCAGCGGCCAGCGCCCGCTCTACCTTCTCGAGCAGTGCAGCGGGCGAGAAGGGCTTGCCGATGAATTCCACCCCATCCTCCAGCACGCCCTTGCGGGCCACGACCTCCCCGGAGTAGCCGGACATGAAGAGCACCGGCAGATCGGCCTGCTGCCTGCGCAGCCGCTCGGCCAACTGCCGGCCGTCCATGTCGGGCATGATCACGTCGGTGACCAGCAGGTCCAGCCGGCCGCCGAGCTCGAGAAAACGCTCGAGGGCCGCGCCTCCGTTTTCAGCCTCCTCCACCCGGAAGCCGTAAGTGGTGAGGCAATCGCGCACCAGTTGGCGCACCGCCTGGTTGTCCTCGGCAACCAGGAGCAACCGGTCCCGTCCCGGTTGTTCCTTCACCACCGGTACCGTTTCGGCAGCCGCCGATTCGGGGGCGTTCCGCTCGTCCCCGCCGCGCACCGGCAGGTATATCCTGCAGGTCGTGCCCTTGCCCGGCTCGCTCACAAAGGTGATGTGTCCGCCGTGCTGGTGCACGATGCCGTGGGACATGGCGAGCCCCAGCCCGGTGCCTTTGCCCCGGGGCTTGGTGGTGAAATAGGGCTCGAAGATCCGGGTCAGGGTCTTCTCGTCCATGCCGATCCCGGTGTCGGTAATGGAAAGCACCACATGGGGGCCGCTGGCGACCTCGCCACAACCCTGGCAGAGGGTATCGCAGTCGGGCTCGGTGCGGCTCTCGATGAGCAGCAGGCCACCTTCCGGCATGGCGTCCCGGGCATTGACGATGCAGTTGGTGAGGACCTGTTCGATCTGGCCCTGGTCCACCGCCAGGGAGGGCAGGTTATCGGCGAGCTGGAGGCGAAGCTCGATATCCTCTTCGACGATGTTCTGCAGCATCGCCATGAGGGAGCGCAGCAGGCGGTTGAGGTCGGTGTTGGTCTTCTGGATGACCTGCCGCCGGCTGAAGGCCAGGATGCCGCTGATCAGCTTGGCGGCCCGGCTGGCGCTGCTGGAAATGTCGGAAAAATACTTGGCCGCCTCCGGGTCGGAGCCGAACTTGAGAAGACCGATCTCGGCGTAGCCGATGATCGGCGTGAGGGCGTTGTTGATGTCGTGGGCGATGCCGCCGGCCAGGGTGCCCACCGCCTCCATCTTCTGGGCGTGTCGCAGCTGCTCCTCGAGGTGGCGTTCGGCGGTGGTGTCCCGGCCGACGAAGAGGGTGACGGGCCGGCCATCGCCCCAGAAGAGGCCGATCCGCACGAGGCTGAAGAGACTCTCGCCAATGTGCAGTTCCTGGCCCAGCGGCCGCTCGCCGATGGTCACCGGATCGAGCCGTGCCGTGGAAGCCGGCAGAAAATACCCGTCTTTCGCCCCAGGGCAGAGATGCCCCACCTCGATCTCGGGCAGCAACGCCTCGAGCCGGCGGTTGCAGAAGACCAGCCGCGCCTCCCGGTCCACCACATAGACCACGTCCTCCATGGCATCGAAGATCGTGCGCAGCCGGAGCTCGGTCTCCTCCGCCTGGGCCCGGGCCGCCCTGGCCGCGGCCAGGTCATGACCGGCCCGGTCGATCTCGTGCTTGAGGCGGCGCTGGCGGTCGAAATAGAGGCTGAAGCCGAAGATCATGATGAAAGTGGCGGTATTGGCCGCACCTGAAAAGGGTGCGATCTGCCGCCAAAGGTCGGCAAGACCGGCGTGCAGCAGCCCCTGCTTGACCAGGTGCCCGACGGAACGGGAGCAGGCAAAGATGGCTATGGCCAGGGTGAGAAAATAAAGATAGTGCAGAAAGGAATCCGCCGGCCGCCGGGCCACCAGCCGCCGGGCCGAAAACACGCAGGCCGCGGCCAGGATGAGGGCCGAGGCCGACCCAAGGACGTCCACCAGCACCACGGGCAGCCAGGGCAGGGTCATGGGACCTCCTCGCCGCTGTGCCGCCAGTGCCGTAAAGCAAGATAGAGAAAAACAAGGGCCGGCACCAGCAACAGGTGGTCGAGTTTCGAGAAGTAAAACAGAAAATCGGTGGTGGACCGGGGCCGAAAGGCGAGGATGCGGTCACCGTCCCGCAGAAACTGCCCCTCTTCTCTCGTCAGATCCAGCCAGTGGCCGACGAAGGTGAGCAGATCCCAGAAAAGCAGAGTGACCAGGAAGAAAAAAAAGGCGCGCCACCCCGGGTGGGTGGCGGCGGTCGGCAGCCGCCGCATCTGAACGAGAAGAAAGACCAGGCCGGCGGCGAGCAGCAGGTGCCCCAGCTGATGGGTGATCAGATTTTCGTAACCCTCATGGGCCTGCACCGCGAGGGCATCAAGCGGCCACAGCCCCCACAACAGGACGGCGCCGCCGAGAACCCGGTTCAGCCTCTTTCTTCCAGCCATACCCGTTCCTCCAGATCACCCCCGGCGATTGGTTGTTTCCACCCGATATCCCTCTGTGTTTATAAGGTATCGCCTCAGGTGTCAAAAAGAAAACCGGCCTCTGGCCATGATCGCTCCGTTGCCGGGCCTGCATACTATTCTGCAAAGCGAAGAGAAATCTGGGTAAAAATTACCCGGCACCGCTCCACGGCACGGCCAGAACGGACGGCAGAAGGATCTTTGGCAAACCGTTTCGCCCTCCACCATTGACACGCAAGAGCCTAAAACAAAAAGACAAAAAAACACTGACAGAAAAAAAGAAAAAAACACCGAAACACAGGCATGCTTCATGCAGATGGTTTTCTCAACCACAACGAGCCAGGGGTTACCACAAGCCCTTCGCACTTTTTTCCTTCAAAGGAGATTTTCATGAAAAAAACCGTACTCACCGCCACCCTGGCCTGCCTCATCGGCCTGGCCGGCCTGCAGATGGCCAACGCCGTTCCCGGCTACGGCCCTGGCACCGGCCCTGGGCCCGGCCCGGGCTGCAGCTCCTGCCCCAATCCCGGCGGCCCCCAACAAGCCGCTCAGTTGAGTGAAGAAGACCGCAAGGCCCTGGAAAGCTTCCGGGAGGAGACCACGGCAGTGCGCCGTGAACTGGCGGTAAAGGGAGCGGAACTGAACGCCCTGCTGCGGCAGGACAATCCGGACGAGAAAAAGGTGGCCGCCCTCACCGGCGAGCTTTTTGACCTGCGCAACCAGCTGCGGGCCAAAGCCAGGGAAAAGAACCTGCCCTTTGCCGGCGAAGGCTGCGGCGGCGCTGGCGGCGCCGGCGGCTGCGGCTCTGGTTGCGGACCGGGACGCCCCTTTTAAAAAATCAGGCGGCGCCCTCTGCCATGGCGCCTCCCTGGTCCTTGCCAAAGTCCCCTCCCCAGGTTTTGGCAAGCCGAGCGCCCGGTTGCTCCGGGCGTCTCCGGGACCGTGCCCCACGGTCCCTGCAAGTAAGACCCTCCTCTCCGAGGCAATGCCCCGCCGACCCCTCCCCTCTCTCCTTCCGGGCGGGGCATTGCCTCACCCCTCCTTTCCCGGAGGCGGTCGAATCCGCCGGCTTCAAACCATGATGGCGTCGCAAGGAGTCCAACCCCTTGCGACGTACCGGGTTTCCCGAACACCCGACACAGTGCATGCACGCCCCCACGCCCCCGGCACCACCATTGCCCGGAGTCTCGCAGGTTTCGCTTACCTGCGCGGGCGAACTTTTCGCTTGGCCTTCTCAAGCGGTTTGATGGACTTTTTCAGGTCCATCAAACCATGATCCCCCGCAGCACCTTCTGCAGCCGCTCAAAGGAAGCGGCGTCGAGGATCTGGATCTGGTTGGTGGTGCCGCTCCGGTTCGAATGGTGGCCGATGGTCACCACATAGACCTCTTCCTCGCCGATGCAGCCGGCGGCCCTCGCCTTCTTGACGAACAGGGAAATGGCCTTGTCGCTGTTGGCGTGGGAATATTCGACGAAGAATGGCTCCACCCCCCAAACCAGGGAAAGACGCCGGAAGGCGGCGGGATTGCTGGTGGCGGCCAGGATCCGCACCCCTGGGCGGTGCCGGGCCACGGCCAGAGCGGAAGTTCCCGAATAGGTAAAGCTCACCACCCCGGCGGCCTTGATCTGGCAGGCGAGATCCACCGCCGAGGCGGCGATGGCCTGCTGGTAGCCGGCGTCCTTTTCAAGGTCCGGGTGAAAGCGGTAGACCTTCTCGGTTTCGCGAATCGTTCTGTCCAGCACCCCGATGGCTTCCTCGGCATAGTCGCCGATGGCGGTTTCTTCGGAGAGCATCACCGCGTCGGTGCCGTCGAGCACGGCGTTGGCGATGTCCGAGACTTCGGCCCGGGTGGGATAGGGCGAGGTGAGCATGGAGGAGAGCATCTGGGTGGCGGTGATCACCGGCCGCCCCAGACGCCGGGCCTTTTCCATGATGGTCTTCTGCACCACCGGCACCCGGTGCACACCGAGCTCCACCCCCAGATCCCCCCGGGCCACCATGACGCCATCGGCCACCTCGATGATTTCGTCGAGGTTGTCCAGGGCCGCGGCCCGTTCGATCTTGGCCAGGACCGGGATGTCGCCGCCCTGCTCGGCGATTATCCTTTTTGCCTCGAGGATGTCTTCCGCGCTGCGCACAAAGGAGAGGGCCACGAACTCGACGTCCTGGGCCACCCCGAAGAGGATATCCTGGCGATCCTTCTCGGTGATGGCGGCGATGGCCAGGCGGCCGCCAGGAAAGTGGACACCCTTGCGGGAGGAGAGTTTGCCACCCACCAGCACCCGGGCGAGAAGAGCCGGCGGCCGGCGGCCACTGACCTCGGCCTGGATGGTGCCGTCGGCAAAGTAGATACGGTCTCCCACCGCCAGCCTGGCGAGAATTTCAGGGTGGGGAATGACCACATCCAGGGGACCGCCCCGGGCATGGTCGGGATAGATGGCAAGCTGGTCGCCTTCGCGCAGCAGCATGATGCCCTCCATCTCGCCCACCCTGATCTTCGGCCCGGCAATGTCCTGGAGGATCCCCACCGGTTTGTCGAGGCGACCGGCCACCGCCCGCACCCGTTCGATAACCCGCTGGTGGCGGGCCCGGTCGCCGTGGGAGAAGTTGAGGCGAAAGACGTTGGCTCCTTGCAGGATGAGGCGCTCGATCATCTCCCGGCTGTCGCTGGCCGGGCCCAGGGTGGCAACGATTTTGGTTCGACGCATGCTGCGGTTCTCCTTTTGATCGGCAGATGGAGGGGAACACGGACGGATCGTCCGCCCACTCCCAGTCTAGCCGCGGGCCGGCGGCGAAGACAACGAATTTCCTTTTGCCCGGCAGGCCGGTCTTGGGTACAATGAAAGATTGCAGCGGCCGGTGAGCCAAATGCCTACCAGATTCCTTCGAGAGCATCCGAAACAGACCTTATGACCTTTTCCTGCCCGAACCACGATTTTGAAACCGACCTCTGCCGCAAGCTGAAAGGCAGGTGCTGCCAGGGCAGACCAGGCTGCGTGCTGGAAGGCAAGGTCAAGGTGAGCGAGGAGGCCCTGCGCTTTCTGGAGGAGCTCGAAGCGCGCCAGGCCACCGGCGGCAGACGGCGGCGGGGGCGGGGCTGAGCCCGGCCGCGGCTTCGGAACCGGTCTTCTTCCGTGCCTGTCCAGACAAAAAATATGAAAAATTCCCAAAAGTGTTCTTGCCACAGGCAGAAGGAAAAGATACGATCTTCGTTTGTAAGGCAAAGACTATCCGTCTCCCGGCAAGCTCTTCCGGAGGCCCACTTCCCAACCACAGCTCTTTGGAGAACGCAGTGTACCAACGTCACCAACGAATCCTCGCCACCGCCCTCTTTCTGCTTCTCGCCCTGCTCGCCGCATCCTCTGCCTGGGCCACCGGGTTGAAGGGAGAACAGCCTCTGCTGCTTAAAACCAACCTCGGCGATTTTTCCGCCGCAACCCGTATCCAGACGAAATCCACGGTGCAGCTCAAGGTCTGGGAACCGGTTATCCAGATGGTGAAGCGCAACTACGACGAACCGTTCCAGAAAGCCTTCCTGGTGGGCCCCGAGCAACTCGAGGTAGAGCACGACGAAATCTGGCGCATGGAGGGTGACTCCGGGGTTTCCAGCGCCGAAAAAGAACGCTACAAGGGCATGTTCGACATCGTCAGCCTCTACTGGAAGGACGGCCTCATCCAGGCCTATACGGTGGAGCGCTTCTACTGCACCAACCCCGCCACCGGAGACCGCCTGACCCCCGGCACCCACAAGCTGGCGGAACTGAGGGACCGGCAGAACATCCTGGCCAAGATCAAGGAAGAGCCCATGCGCCTCAACGTGGCCAAGAAGAACTGAGCTCCTGTTCCAGCACCAAATTTCCCCTTCCGGAAAGGGCGCCGGTGTTCATTCACCGTCGCCCTTTTGCCGTTTTGGGGCGAGGCAACCCTGCACGGTCCGCGGCCAGTGTCCGGCACCGGCGAGCACTGCCGGGGAGGCGGCCTGTTCGCCCGCAGCGAGGCCTTTTTCGAGCAGTGCGATGCGCTCGGCAAAGGAAGGATGGGTCGAGAGATAGGAGGGCAGCCGCTCCGGCAGGTCGCGGCCGTCACCCACCGTTTGGAAGAGACGGAGCATGCCCCGCGGGTCGATGCCGGCCCGGATCAGCAAGGCGATCCCGGCCCGGTCGGCTTCCTCCTCGCCCCGGCGGCTGTACCGGAAGCGGTCGAGCATCTGCAGGCCGCCGGCGGCCAGGCTGCCGACGGAGTCCTGGCCGCCGAAAAAGAGGCCCAGCAGCATGGAGGTGGAATAGTCCTTCAGCAGCCGCCGGGTGGCATGGCGCAGGAGCACATGTTGCATCTCGTGGGCCAGAACCCCGGCCAGTTCCTCCGGGTCACCGGTCTTTTCCAGCAGGCCGCCGAAGACCACGATCCTGCCGCCCGGGGTTGCAAAGGCGTTCACCATGGGATGGCGAACCACGGTGACCCGGAAATCATAGGGGGAATCCGGCGCCGCCGCCGCAAGCCTCGCCATGATGTCTTCCACCGCCGCCGCCAGCTCCGGGTCGTCACAGATCTCCACTCCCCGCAGGATCTGCTCCGCCGCCGCCTCCCCCATCTTCTTCTCCCAGGCCACCGGCAGGTAGCCGGCGCCCAGCCGGACGAGGGCCGGGATCCCCCAGAAATAGAAAAACCCCAGCAGCAGGACACCGGCGGCGGCAAGGGCCGCCAATTGGCCGAGTCCCCTGGCACTGGCCGGTCGTTCGAAAGCCCCCTGCCGCATTTGGGGAGCATGGGGTGCGATGGCCGCGAGAAAGGCGCGGTCGCGGAACACCAGGGCCTCCACCACCTCCTCGCCCCGCTCGAAGCGGATCTGCTCGCCAGGATAGCGGCCCTGGGTCTGGAGAATTTCGCCATATCTCCAGACGAACTCCACTTCGTCCCGCCGGAAGACGAGGCCATCCTGGCCAAGCTGCACCACAACCCACCGGCCGGTGGCGGTGCGGCCGTCGAAATGGGTCGCTTCCCATACGCCTTCCTCCATGCTTTCCACTCCTTGCTCCCACCCCATCCCGGCCCGTTCTCTAAAGAATGCCGAAATCGAGGAGCCCGCCGTCCATGTCCATATAATCAAGAAAACCCTCGGCCGTGGCCCCGGCGTCGATGGCCTCCTGGCGGATTTTTTCGTAATCGAGCTTGCCGCTCAGGGAGATGTACTCGAACTGAAAGTGCAGGGTGCGGACAATTACCCAGGGCAGGCCAAGACCGAGGGTAAAGAGAAGAATCAAAAGATTGGTGATGGTGAGCTTGAACAAAGCACCACCGGTCACCTCCGAGCGCAGGGAAAGACCAGGATAGCTGGTGCGCTGCCAGTCGTAACGGGCGAGACTGGCCTTGAACCAGATCCAGTAAACCCCCAGGGTCAGAACCGACAACAGAACCGCTATGAGAAAATCCTTGAACAGCTCGCGGCCCTCGCCCTCATAGCGGAAGGGCTGGTTGCCGAAGTAGGAGTTGTCGGCCCAGAACCGCCGCAGCCGCACATGAAAAAAGGGATAATAGAGGCCAAGGGAGAAAAAAACCGCGAGCAGCCCCCAGACGTGCAGCCACACCCCTTCCTTGTAGCCGCCCCGGAAGGAGAGGCGGATGGAACGCCAGCTCGTGCGGGAGAGCCGGTAGCGCATGGTGCCCACCTTGGCGTAGCCGACCAGAGCCAGGAAGCCGACGTTCATGGGGATGACGAAGAGGGGATGGACCATCTGCAGGAAGGTAAGCACGAGATAGATGACGAAAATCACGCCCATGGCCTTCAGCCAGCCCACCAGGAGCTCGCGGCCGGTGCCATGATAGGCGAGGCGCTCGCCCAGGAGCTCGGTCTGGCTGTAGAGGTAGTTCCGCACCTTGACCTTGCCCCAGAACCGGTAGAAGCCGATGGTGACGATGGTGAGCAGGAGATTGACGAACTGGATGGAAAAAAGAGTGCGGCCGTCGCCGTGGAAGGAGAACCGGAAGGAAGAAGCGCTCTGGGCCGGTGGAACGGGCACCGGCCCAGTGTCGGCCGGGGCCGGGACAGAAGTTGGAGCAGGAACTGACTTGCCGGCTCCGGTTACCTCTGCGGCCGGCTGCTCCTCGGGAGCCGGCGGCACGGCCGGGGTGGGCGCCGCCACAACCTCGCCGGTGCTGAAGGTTGCCCCGCAACGGGGGCAGCGCAGCCTTACCGGCCCCTGTTCGATGGTCTCGCCGGGCACCGAACCGTGCACGTCGCAGTTCGGACACCGAAAATGCAGCTTTTCCATAACCCCTCCTCGCTCGAGCTGACGTTTTGGGTGTGGAGGTGCCCCTGCCGTTCGCCCCGCACCCCGATCCTGTCCACTGTAGCAGCCACCCACTGACGAGGACAACATCTTTTTTTCGTTCATCTTTTCATAGAGAGGAGAGCACTTCACCGGCCATGTCGAGGGGCGCCATCGCCACCCGTTGGTGGCCATGCACCGTGGCCAGCCGTTCGGCCAGGAAGAGAAGGCAGACTTCTTTCCCACCGCCGCCGGCCAGGCCGGCGGCGGCAAGCAGAGAAGCTGAGAAGAGCCCCACCACGGCCCGCTTCAGGAAATCACGGCGCTCGTGGTGGGAGTAGTACCCAGGCCAGCTCTCCGGCAACCGCTCCCAGAGCATTTTTTTTAGGGCCGGTGGCTCCACTGCCTGCAGCCCCCGGCGCAGGAAGTCCGGCAGCAGCCGCTGGCCGCTGCGCAGCCAGTCGTAGGCCAGTACCTCATGAAGGAACGAGGCATCGGGCCGGCTGGCAACGGTCTCGGCCAGCATCCGGGCGAGCAGCTCCTGGGTGGGGGCCAGCTCGAAAAAACCGTGCTGCCGGCAGACCGCAAGGAGGCTGTCGAAAAAAAGCGGCATATCTTCCCCGCAGCTTCTCAGGTACTGCCACAGGGTCTGGAAGTAACGGTTGTTGTAAAAACGTTCGGTGATCTCGCCCAGCCAGTAGAGCCCGGCGAGTTCCGCCGGCGCCAGGGTCGAGGTGGCCAGAACCTCGTAGGGAGGCGCGGCACAGACCCGCAGACCGTATTCGTGCTGCTTGGCGGCCAGGGGCGTGTCGGGCAGAAGCTTGAGAAGCCCCATCTGGATGTAATGGGGCCCCAGGGCGAAGAGCTCGGCGAGGCCTGCCCGGAAGGAGGCCACTGTTTCCAGGGGCAGGCCCAGGATGAGGTCGGCGTGGATATGGACCGTGTCGAGGGCCGCGAGGCGCCGGAGATTGGCACGCATGGCCTGAAAATCCATGCGCCGGCTCACCGCCGCAAGCGTCGGCGGGTGGGTGGACTGCACGCCGATCTCGAACTGAAAACGGCCGGCGGGCAGGGACTCGAGAAAGGAGAACATCTCCTCGGTGAAGCGGTCGGGAGCGATTTCGAAATGGCAGAGGGTTTCCTCGGCCTCCGTGGCCAGAAACCGCCAGATCTCCAGGGCCCGCTCCGGCCGGTCGTTGAAGGTGCGGTCCACGAAGCGCAGGACCTTCGGCCGCTGCTGGAGGATCGCCCGCAGCTCGCCCCGCACCTGGTCGAGTTCCTTGGCCCGCACCCCGTGCTCGCCGGCGGACAGGCAGTAGGCGCAGGAAAAGGGGCAACCGCGGGAGGACTCGTAATAGATGTGGCGGTTGGCAAGCGGCCCGGCAAAATCCTCCTCGCCGTAAGGCAGGGGAAAATCCTCCCCGTTCACCCGGCGGCAGGCCGCATAGCGGGGAGCCAGACAGCCGGCCCGCAGATCGCGGAAAAACTCCTCGCCCAAACCTTCCACCTCGCCGCGCACCACGGTGCAGCGCTCCAGACCGATCTCGCCGTGGCGCCCGAAGAGATAGGGGGCCTCGGGACCGCCCAGCACGATGCGGGTCTCCGGCAACAGGGCGAGCAGGTCGCGGACCAGGCGGCCGACATAGGTGCTGTTCCAGATGTAGACCGAGAAAAAGAGGGCCTCCGGGCGACCGGCGGCAAGACCGAGAAGGGCCGGGTAGTAGGGATCGTTGATCGTTTTCTGGACGATCTCCGGCCGCAATTCCGGCAGCTGGCGGAGGAGTTGCCTCCGCAGGTAGAAGAGGGCCGGGCAGGAATGGATGTAGCGTGCGTTGAGGCCGACCAGTTTTATCTTCATTGTGGCTTTCGGGACATGGGGCTTTTATTTTACGGTCAGGCTGGGTACAGTAAGCGCACCACCGGCGCCCCCGCCGCCGGTTTCCCGCCATGTGCCCGGCCGGTGGCGCGAAACCACCCTCCATTCCATACCCGACCACACCGGAACTGCCAACGAGGAAAATCCTTATGCCTTTGAAAACATCCCTGTCCACCGCGGCACTTCTCTTTCTGATCCCCCTGGTGCTGGCCGCACTTCCGGCCCGGGCCAGCCACCTGCGCCTGCCCACCCAGGAACTGCGGGTCAGCTTCGATCTCGAGGCGCACCGCTTGCACGGCCAGGCCCTGGTCACCGTACAGGCCGGCGACCAGGCCATGCTTCACCTGGGGGGCCTCGAAATCGAGCGGATCACCGTGAACGGCACGGCGCAGGTGCCGCCGGCCGACGGTGTGCTCGCCGTGAACGGCGAGGGAGGCCAAAGCACTGTGGTGGACATTTCCTACGGCCTCACTGCCGACGGCTCCCAGCCCGGTTCCTTCAACTTCATCGACCCCAGCGGCGTCACCCTGGCCGACCTCTGGCATCCGGTGGCCGACCAGGACATGCTCCATTCCCTCACCGTCACCCTGCCGCCCGGGTTCAGCGCCGTGTCCGAGGCCGAGGAGGTTGTGGTCGAATCCGCGGAGGACGGCGGCAGCCGGGCTTCGTTTCTCTTTCCCTATCCGGCCCGCTCCATCAACCTGGCGGCCGGCCCCTATGTGGTGGAGGAAGAACCGCTGCCCGGCGGCAAGACCCTGGCCAGCTATTTCTTTCCCGAAGACCGGGAACTCGCCGCCTCCTACCGGGCCAAGGTGCGGGGCTACCTCGAGCTGTACGAAAAGCTTATCGGCCCCTACCCCTACTCCCGCTATCATATCGTTGAAAACCGGCTGCCCACCGGCTTTGCCATGCCCACCATGACGCTGCTTGGCCAGGCCGTGGTGCGGCTGCCCTTCATCCAGGACACCGCCCTTGGTCACGAGGTGCTGCACAGCTGGTTCGGCAACTCCGTGCGGTCGAACGGCGAAGGCAACTGGGCCGAGGGTCTCACTTCCTATCTGGCCGACCACCTGTTCCAGGAAACGGCCGGCCGCGGCGCCGAGCACCGCAAAGAGCTGCTGGTGAACTACGCAAGCTACGTCACCCCGGAACAGAACCTCAGCGTGGCCGGCTTCCGCGGCGCCCACCATAGCGCCGCGGCCCGGCCGGTGCGGGCGGTGGGTTACCACAAGGCGGCCATGTTCTTTCACCTGCTGCGCCGCTCCCTGGGCGAAGAGCTCTTTTTCAAGGGACTGCAGGATTTTTACGGCCGTTTCCGCTTCCAGGCAGCGGGCTGGACCGAACTGCGCCGCAGCTTCGAAGGAGCCGCCGGCCGCGACCTGACAGCTCTTTTCGGAGAATGGCTGACCCGTGCCGACATTCCCGACCTGGCCGTCAAGAAACTGCAGGTGAACGAAGAAGAAGGCCATCAGGTGGTGACTTTCCTCGTCGAGCAGCAAAACGACCCTCCCTACCACCTGGAGATCCCCTATCTCCTCGAGACTTCGGGCATCCCCCTGCGGGGGCTGCTCCGGCTCGAGGGCAAGACCACCGAGGCCAGGATCATGGTCGACGGCTCAGCCCTCGCCCTCAGCCTCGACCCGGACTACGATCTGATGCGCAGCCTTGCCTACGCCGAGCTGCCACCCACCTGGTCGCGCTTTGTTGGGGCCGAAAAGAAAATGGCGGTCCTCGCTTCCGAAGAAGAGCGGAGCCGCTACCTGCCGCTCATCGAACTGCTCGAAGCGGAAGGCTGTGCCACGGTGCTCGATGGAGACACCAAGGAGGCGGACCTGACAAGCCACGCCCTTCTCTTTCTGGGCCCCGACGGCCGCCGCAGCCGCTCTCTGTTCGCTCGCTCCGGCCTGCCCGCTGAGGGTTTCACCGCCGACATCCGCAACCACCCCCTCAACCCGGCCCTGGCCGCCGTGCTTGTCCAATCCGCCAGCCAAGCCGAGACCGCGGCCGCCGCCCGAAAGCTCCCCCATTACGGCAAGTACGGCTACCTGCACTTCGAACAGGGCAGAGTCACCGACAAGCGTCTCGTTCCCACCGAGAACGGCCTGCGCTTCGACCTCGACCAGCGGCCCGCCGGCCTCAGAACCTCCCAGTCCGGCAGTTTCGACACCATTACCGCGGAGCTTCTCGCCAAGCGGGTAATCTACGTCGGTGAGATGCACACCACCATGGCCGACCACCGGTTGCAGCTGCAGATCATCAGGGCCCTGTTCGAAAAGGACCCGAAACTGGCGATCGGCATGGAGATGTTTCCGGCCACGGCCCAGAAAACCCTCGACGACTATGTGGCCGGCAAACTGAGCGAGAAGGAATTCTTAAAACAATCTGGTTACTTCAAGGTTTGGGGCTACGACTACCGGCTCTACCGGGAAATCCTCGACTTTGCCCGCCACAACCAACTGCCGGTGGTGGGGCTCAACATCGACAAAAAGATCGTCTCCACGGTATTCAAGGACGGGGGCACCGACACTCTGAGCGATGAGCAGAAGAGCATACTGCCGACAGACCGCGACCTCGACATGGCGGGCTACCGCGAGCGGCTGCACGGGGTGTTCACCATGCACGGCAGCGCCGTGGAGGCCGGCCGCCAGTTCGCCGGCTTCATCCAGTCCCAGTCCATCTGGGACGAAACCATGGCGGCCAACGCCGTCTCCTTCCTGGAGGCCAACCCGGACCACCGGCTGGTGGTGATCGCCGGCAACGGCCACACCGACAAAAAAACCGCCATGCCGCCCCGCCTGTACCGGCGGCTGCCGGTGGAACAGGCCGTGGTCCGCAACTCCTCGGGCCACGATCTGGACGACACGGCGGATTACATCTTCTTCTCGCCGCCGGTGGAGCTCGAGCCTCCCACCCAGCTCGGGGTCCTGCTCGACGAGGACGAGGAAACCGGACGGGTGACCATCAAGGGCCTCTCCCCCCACGGTGCCGCCCAGCAGGCCGGCATAAAAGAGAAGGACGTGCTGCTGGCCATGGACGGCGAACCGGTAAAGGAGGTAGCCGACCTCAAGATCGCCCTCTTTTACAAAGAGGCTGGCTCCACGGCCAGGCTGCGGGTGCTGCGGGGGGAAAACGAAGAGTTGGAGATCGCGGTGGAGCTCAAGACACCGCCAAAGATGGCTTCGCCGCATTGATTTGAGGGAGAAGGGAGAAGGGAGAAGGGAGAAGAACGAAACCACGGACCCGGAGACGGTGCAAGCTTCAGGAGTGGATTGTTTTTTTTACTGCCGCCCTGCCAGCTTGGTAGCCTGTCAGCCGGCTTCTGCTCAGGCCTGGCCGCTGTATTCCATGCCGGCCCGGATCGCCTCCACGAGACGCACGGCCTGCACCGAGCCGGCCACGTCGTGCACCCGCAGTATTGCCGCGCCCTGCCAGGCAGAGAGAGCCGAGACCACGGCGGTGGCCAGATCCCGCTCACCCACCTCGAGGCCGAGCACCTTGCCGAGAAAGGCCTTGCGGGAATGGCCGATGAGCAGCGGGCAGCCGAGCCGGGCAAATTCGGGCAGACGCTGGAGGATGGTGAGGTTATGGGCCACGGTCTTGCCGAAACCCAGCCCCGGGTCGAGGATCACCCGCTGCCGCGGAATTCCTTGCCCGGCAAGCCATTGCAAGCGTTCCTCGAAAAAATCTGAGATATCCGACACCACATCGCCGTAGGTCGGTTTTTCCTGCATGGTGCGGGGAGTGCCCTGCATGTGCATGACCACCAGCTCGGTCCCGGCGGAGCGGACCACCTCCGCCATCTCCGGGTCGAAACGGCAGGCGGTGACGTCGTTGATCATGGTGGCGCCGGCAGCCAAAGCGGCCCGGGCAACTGCCGCTTTGCTGGTATCGATGGAAACGGGGATGGTGGCTGAACGGCGGCGCACCGCCCGGATGGCGGGAAGCACCCGGTCAAGCTCTTCGGCGGCTGGCACCGGAGCGGCACCGGGCCGGGTTGACTCGCCGCCCACGTCGATGATGTCGGCGCCGGCCGCGAGCATGGACTCCACCCGGGCCTCAAGGGCAACGGCGGCCTGGAAACGGCCGCCATCGGAAAAGGAATCCGGGGTCATGTTGAGAATACCCATGACCCGGATTTTTTGTGCTTTGGGCGTCATGCCGGAGTACTTCTGCAGCCGCGAAAAAACTAGTCCGCCGCCTGCTCTCCGGCACCGAAGCCGGCCGCCGGCGCCGTGCGCTTCTCGATGGCCTCGGGCCTGACGCCGCCGCCGTGCTCGGTGATGATGGCATCGAGATCCTCCATCATGATGGTCTCGCGGTCGAGCAGCGCCCGGGCGATGGCGTCGAGGATTCCCCGGTTGGTTGCCAGCAATTCGCGGGAGACGGAGTTCGCCTCTTCCACCAAACGCTCCACCTCCTCGTCGATCCTCACCGCCGTGGCCTCGGAGTAGTCGCGGTGCTGGGCGATCTCGCGGCCGAGGAAGATCTGCTCCTCCTTTTTGCCGAGCGCCATGGGGCCCAAACGGCTCATGCCCCACTCGCACACCATCTTGCGCGCCATGTTGGTGCAGCGCTCGATATCGTTGCCGGCGCCGGTGGTGATTTCATCGAAGACGATCTCCTCGGCGGCCCGGCCACCGAGCAGAATGCTCATCTGGTTCTTCAGATAACGCACCCCCAGGGTGTGCTTCTCGTCGATGGGCAGGTACTGGGTAAGCCCCAAGGCCCGGCCGCGGGGAATGATGGTCACCTTGTGGATCGGGTCGGTGCCGGGCAGCAGCCGCCCCACCAGGGCGTGGCCCGCCTCGTGGTAGGCGGTCACTTCCTTTTCGGCGTCGGTGATGATCATGCTGCGGCGCTCGGCGCCCATCATCACCTTGTCCTTGGCCTGCTCCAGGTCCTGCATGGTGACCCGGTCGGCATCCTTGCGTGCGGCCAGCAGCGCCGCCTCGTTCACCATGTTCTCGAGGTCGGCACCGGTGAAGCCCGGCGTGCCGCGGGCGATCACCGCCAGATCGACATCCTCGCCGAGCTTGGTGCGCTTGCCGTAGACCCCGAGGATGAGCTCGCGGCCCTTGACGTCGGGCACCGGCACCACCACCTGGCGGTCGAAACGGCCGGGCCGCAGAAGAGCCGGGTCGAGCACGTCGGGCCGGTTGGTGGCCGCAATAACGATCACGCCCTCGTTGCCCTCGAAACCATCCATCTCCACCAGCAACTGGTTGAGCGTCTGCTCGCGCTCATCGTGGCCGCCGCCAAGCCCCGCCCCGCGATGTCGGCCGACCGCGTCGATTTCATCGATAAAAATAATGCAGGGAGCGTGCTTCTTCGCCTGCTCGAACATATCCCTTACGCGCGACGCACCAACACCGACGAACATCTCCACGAAATCCGAACCGGATATGGTGAAGAAAGGCACTTTGGCCTCCCCGGCAATGGCGCGGGCGAGCAGGGTCTTGCCAGTGCCCGGAGAACCTACCATCAGCACCCCGCGGGGAATCTTCCCGCCGAGCCGCTGGAATTTCGCCGGGTCGCGCAGGAAGTCCACCAATTCCGATACTTCTTCCTTGGCCTCCTCCACGTCGGCCACGTCATTGAACGTGACGTTGACCTGATCCTCGCCGAGCAGGCGGGCGCGGCTCTTGCCGAACGACATGGCCCCCCGTCCGCCACCGGCACCCTGCATCTGGCGCATGA